>JAEUJR010000091.1 GCA_016793585.1 Archangium sp. | reverse complement strand
GAGGAGCGCCTTCGTCACGAGCACGTGTTGCCCGAAGCCGCGCGGGCGATCCACCCGTCGGCGCACAACAGTGATGCACCCCGCCACCACGTCGGAGACACTGCGCGCGCGGCTCACTTCGGGAGGTCTTCATGCGGTTGGTCAAAGTCGGCCTGGCGTCGGTCAACACCACGGTCGGAGCCTTCGGCGCGAACGTCGACCGCGCCATCACGCTCGCGAAGGAGCTCTCGGGCCAGCAGACGAGCATCGCCGTCTTCCCCGAGCAGTGCATCGCCGGCTACCCCGCGGAAGACCTCGTGCAGTGGCAGGCCTTCGTCGACCGGCAGTGGGCCGAGCTCGAGCGCTTCACGAAAGAGACGGCGGCGCTGCCGATGGTGTCGGTGCTGGGCGTCGCGGTGACCCACGCCGGCATGCGGTACAACTGCGCGGCGGTCGTCGGCGGCGGCAGCATCTGGGGGCTGGTGCCGAAGGAAAAGCTGCCCACGTACAACATCTTCTACGAGGGCCGAACGTTCGCCCGCGGCATTCCCGGCATGAAGGAGAGCCACCGCGGCGTGCCGCTCGGCGACTTCCTCTTTCAGTGCGACTTCGGGCTCGTGGGCGTCGAGGTCTGCGAAGACATCTGGAGCGCCGACGGCCCCATGAAGCGCCGCGCGTACTCGGGCGCCGAGCTCATCTGCAACGTGTCGTCGTCTCCGTTTCGCATCGGCGTCGAAGGCACGCGGCGAGAGCTCGTGTCGACCCGCGCCGGCGACCACCAATGCACCATCGCCTACGCGAACCAGGTGGGCGCGCAAGACGGGCTCATCTTCGACGGCGGCGGCTTCGTGAACCAGAACGGGCGCATGGCGCTCGAGCTGCCGCGGTTTCGCCAGACGTGCGCGTCGGCCGTCGTCGACCTCGAGCGCACCATGCGCCTGCGCACCGAGAACACGACCTGGCGTGACGACCGCAAGAGCTGGTCGGCGCGCGAGCCGTCGGTGGCGGTCGTGACCGTCGGCGTGAAGACGCAGCGCGAGGGCCTCGCGTTTCCCTTCCCTGCGCACCGCAGCTTCTTCTTGCCGGGCAAAGAGACGCGCCCGTCGGCGAAGGAGCAGTACTGCGAAGACTTGATGGACGCGTTGTCGCTCGGCATCGGCGACTACTTCGAGAAGACGAAGGGCTTCTCGCGCATCGGCATCGCGCTCTCGGGTGGGCGTGACTCGTTGCTCACGCTGCTCATCGCGCACCGCTACGCGAGCCGCGCCAACGTGCCCATCGAGGCCTTCTACATGCCCACGCGCTACTCGTCGGACGGCACACGCAACGCCGCCGAGCTCATCGCGAAGGAGCTGGGCGTGCGCTTCACCGTCATCAGCATCGACGAGGCGTTCGAGCGCGAGATGACGGCCGCGAAGGAGATGCTCGGCCCCGGCAAGGAGCTCACGCCCATCACGCAGCAGAACGTGCAGGCGCGGCTGCGAGCGCAGCGCATGTGGAACTGGGCGAACACCTCGGGCGGCCTGTTCCTGCAGACGGGCAACATGTCGGAGAAGGCCGTCGGCTACACGACCATCGGCGGCGACCTCATGGGCGCGCTCGCGGTCATCGCGAACCTGCCGAAGACGGTGGTGATGTACCTGCTCGACTACCTCTTCGAGAAACACGGCTACCAGGGCATCAAGGCGGTGACGGCGAAGCCCGCGGGGCCGGAGCTGGCTCCGAACCAGGTCGGTGAAGACGAGCTCATGCCGTTCCCGATTCTCGACGCGTGCTTCCACCTGTTCGCGGGCGAGAAGCTGTCGCCGGCCGACGTGGTGACGGCGGTGACGACGATGTTCCCCGAGGTGCCGAAGGACGTGCTGGCGACGTATGTCTCGCGCTTCGTGAAGCTCTTCACCGTCAGCATCTACAAGTGGGTGCAGTCGCCCATCTCGCTGCACGTCGGCAACCTCGACCTCGACCGCGAGCGTGCCCTGCAGCTGCCCGTGGTGACGCGCACGGAGTGGTGAGCTTCAGCGACTTCACCGGGCTCACGGCTTCGGGTCGGGCTTCTGCCGCAAGAACACCCACAGCGCCGCAGGCAGCGCGGTGAAGTCGGCCAGCATCGAGAACGCGAAGGCGATGGCGCTGACGATGCCGAACTGTCTCATGGGCGGCAGGTTCGAGAAGGCCAGCGCGAGGAAGCCGCTCGCGTTGATGAGCGTCGCGTAGATGATGGCGTGCCCAGACACGTGCAGCGTGTGCAGCATCGAGCGTTCGCCGCTCGCGCCGTCCTTCTTCGCCTCCTGGTAGTGGTGGAAGAAGTGCACCTGGTCGTTCTCGGTCGTGCCCAGCACCGTCGTCGCGATGAGAATGGTGGCGACGTTGAGGGGAATGCCGAACAGCCGCATCACGAGGAAGGTGGCGAGAATCGCGAACAGCGACGGCACCATCGCCATCACGCGCGCCGCGCCGCTGCGGAACACCACGAGGAAGGTGAGGAAGATGAGCGCCGCGGTGAGCCCGAAGCTCTCGACGAGCGTCGGCACCAGGTGCTCGCCAATCTTCGCCTGCAGAATCGACTCGCCCACCACCTCGGCCGTCGCCTTCGCGAGCGCTGGTGAGCGCGCCTGCTCGGCCTTCCACAGCGCGTCGAGCCGGCCTTTGAGCGCCTCGAACGACGCCGCGTCGCCTCGCCGCGTCACCACCATCAGCTGCGCCTGACCGAGCGACTTCAGGTCGATGAAGCCGCGCAGCTCCTTCTCGGTGAGCAGCAGTTGCTCGAAGTCAGCCACTGCCTCGGCGAAGGCCTCGGCGTCGTCGGGCAGCGCGTCGCCCTGCCCCGCCACGTCGCGCCGCAGCCGAAGCAACGTCGTGGGCCCGATGACCGAGCTCACGCCCGGCTCGTTCGAGACGGCGGTGCTGAAGGCGTCGAGCGCGTGCAACGTCTCGGGCTCCACCACGGCGCCGTCTTCGGTCTTCACCCAGATGCGCACGGCGGCGAGCCCGGCGATGGCCTTCTCGTAGGCCATCATGTCCTTTCGAAGCGGCAGTGACGGGTCGATGTACTCGACGGCGTCGACCTCCATGCGCATGGGCTCGAGTCGGCCCGGCACGCCGAAGAGCGAGCCCGCGCCGGCCAGCATCACCACCGTCGCGACGAGCAGCACCGGCCAGCGAAAGCGGTAGGTGAAGCCAGGCAGCGCGTCGGCGAGGCGCGCGTACAGCCGGCCCGTCGAGGTGAGACCGCGGCGGGTCGGGCACGCGAGCAGGCGCTGCAGCGCGGGAAACAGCGTGAAGCTGGTGAGCCACGAGAGCGCGAGGCCGCACGCGGTCCACACGCCCATCTCGCGAATGGGCCGAATCTGCGAGACAGCCAGCGCCGCGAAGCCGAGCAGCGCCGCCACGATGGAGGCCGTCACCGGCAGCGCCTTGTTCGCCAGCGCGAACACGTGGTGCTGCTCGAGCGTCACGTCTTCTGGCTGCTGAATGTAGCGGGAGTGCAGGTAGACGAGCGTCGCGGTCGCGGTGACGAGCACGACGAGGGGCACCAACTCCGAGACGATGGTGAGCGTGAAGCCGAACAGCTGGCCGAGCGCCATCGCGAGCAGCACCGTCACGCCGAGCGTCAGCAGAATCGCGAGCAGCGCGCGCCACGAGCGGTAGAGCGCCAGCACCAGCACGACGACGAAGGCGCCGAACAGCGGGAAGTAGCGCAGCGTCGCGCTCGCGGTCTCGGTCTCGAGCCACTCCTCGACATATGGCTGGCCGACGCGCCGGGGCTCGCCCAGCGACGCGTGCGGAACGGCCGACAACACGCGGTCGAGCTCGGCGAGGGTGGCGTCGCGCTCCTTCGTGCTCGGCGCGACGAAGGTGACGGCGATCGACAGGTGGTGCTCACCGACGAGGCCCTGCCGGCGGAAGAACATGTTGCCTTCGGCGAAGGTGCGAAAGCGCGTCGCGATGCCCTCGGCGGAGAGGTCGGCCTCACGCCGGCGGAACAGCGAGAGCGCCGAGAACGAGACGGCTCCTTTCACGGTGCCCAGCGCATCTTCGACCGCGGCGAGCTCACGCACGACGAGCGGCGAAAAGACGTCTCCCTGCGGCTCGAAGAGCAGCACCACCTGCCGGCCCTCGGGGAAGACCTGCTGAAACGCGCGCGTGCGAACGACGTCGGGGTCTTTCTCGACGACGAGGCGGTCGATGGCGCCGTCGCTGGGCAGTTGCAAGGCCAGCCACACCGCCCCGGGCACCAGCGCCAACCACACCACCAGCACCAACACCCGCTTCTCGATGATGGCTGCGAACAGTTTCTCGACCCGCGATGCTCCGGTCATCTGCACGAGGGCATACTCCCGCCACGTCGAGGCGTACATTGTGACGCATGCGGGCCCTGCTCTTCTCCTTCGTCCTGTCGTTCCCGGTTCTCGCGGTCGCGGCGCCACCGAAAGCGGCTGCACCTCCACCGCCCAGTGGGCCTCGCGCGCTCATCTTCTGTGCACCCGGCTACCCGGGCACGACGCAGGAGGCGCAGTCGCGCATGGACGAGGTGGCGCTGGTGTTCTCGGAGTTGGCGGGCTGGCCGAAGGACTCGCTCGTGGCGACGTACTTCCCCACCGAGAAGGCCGGGCTCGCGCGCCTCGCCGAGGCTGATGTCGTGTTCGCGCTGGTGCCGCTGCCGTTCTTCCTCGCGCACGAGAGCGAGCTGCAGCTGACCGCGCGTCTCGCCGTCGTGCAGCAGGGCCTCGAAGGAACGCAGAGCTGGTCGCTGGTGGCGAAGAAGGGCACCGTGAAGAAGCCGGCCGACCTCGAAGGGTTCTCGCTCTTCTCGACGGCTGGCGTGCCTGACTTCGTGACGAAGGTGGCGCTCTCGAGCTTTGGCGCGCTGCCGGCGACGGTGAAGGTGACGAGCGGCGGACAGGTGCTGTCGGCGCTGCGCAAGACGGCGAGCGGGAAGGAGCCGATGGCCGTGCTCCTCGACGCGGAGCAGGCGAAGGCGTTGCCGACGTTGCCGTTCGCGGCAGACCTCGAGGTGGTGCACGTCGGGCCGAAGGTGCCAGTCGCTGTCGTCGCGACGCTGGGCCAACGCTTGAGCGCGGCGGAGTGGAAGACGGCCGCGACGGCGTTCGGCAAGTTGTCGGGTGACGCGCGCGGAAAGGTGGCGCTCGAGGGTGTGCGGTTGACGGGGTTTGCTCCGCTCGATGACGCGGCGCTGGCGGCGGCGAAGAAGAGCTTCGGGAGCGCGACGAAGTGAGGTGGCCGTGGTTGGCGCTGCTCGCGCTCACGGCGTGTCCTCCCGCGGCGGTGAAGCCGGTGGTGGCTTCGGGAGTGTCGGCCGAGGTGGCACTGAAAGACGCCGAGGCTGCCTTCGCGAAGCGGCCCGAGGTCGCGGCGGTGAAAGAAGCGCTGAAGCAGTTCCAGCTCGCGGCCGCGGCGGACGTGACGCGAACCGAAGGCTGCGCGGGCATCGTGCAGGTCGCGGCCTGGCTGGTGGAGAACGGCCCGAAGGAGGAGCGCACGGCACACGCTGATGAAGCGGTGCTGGCAGCGGCGCAGTGTCAGGAGCGCGCGCCCGGCTCCGTGCGGTGTGACTACTGGCAAGCGGTGGCGTTGGGGTTGTCGGCGCGTGAGCACATACTCACCGCGCTTGGTGAGCTGCCGCGCATCATCACGTTGTTGAAGAAGGTGAACGCTGCTGATGCCCAGTTCGATGACGCCGGCGCTTCACGCGTGCTCGCGTTGTTGCTGGTGCGCGCTCCCGGGTGGCCGACGGGTCCTGGCAGTCCGGACGACGCGCTCGTCGAAGCGCAGAAGGCCGTGGCGTTGTCACCAAAGCACCCGCTCAATCACGCCGCACTCGCTGAAGCGCTCGCCGCCACCGGTGACGTCGACGGAGCCAAGGCCGCCTACGCGCGCGCCATCGAGCTCGGGAGACAGCGCGGGGATGCCGATGGCACTGCGTGGGCTGCGCAGGCGACGGCCGCCCTCGATGCGCTGAAGTGACGGCAGGGCCGCTCAGGCCACCTTCGAGCGCAGCGTGAGGCGCGCAGCGACGAGCGACCACGCGACGTACGCCGTCACCAGCAACCGATTCGCCCAGCCCATCACCGCGGTGACGCCTGCTGGCACCTCGTGCCATGGCTTCGTCGGGTCGAGTTCCACGCCTGCGCGCGCCGCCGATGACCCGAGCAGCACGAACGAGCCCACCATGAGCACGAGCGACACCCACGGGAACTGAGCGACCCAGCGCAGCTGCGCGAAGGGCTCGCGCCGGCTGAGCGGAACCCCCACGAGGAGTGCGCCGATGGGAAGCGTCGGTACACCGAGCGCGAAGGCCAGCCCGTGACTCGGGTGGTTGATGTCGAACACGCCACCGAGCGCCGCGCCGAGCCCTGAAAGGCCGACGAGCCCCAGGCCGAGTTTGACCACCCACGAACCCGCTGACGGCCACAGCGCGACCGCGACAGCCCACGAACTCACCGCCCAGCTCGCGAAGAAGAGCGTGAGCACCCAGGGGTACTTGCCGTTCGCGTACTCACTGACCATTCGCCACGACGGGTCGAACTCGGGGCTGAGCGCATGGAGCGCTGCGAGACAGACCAGCGCGAGGACTCCGGCGACGAGGGCGACGCGTGACATCAGACGCTCCGAAAGAAGGTGTGGCTCAATTGAATGGAGTTTACTCTGCCCAATATGGCGACCCGAAGCTATCGATCCGAGCTGCGCACCCGACAGGCCGAGGCTACGCGTCGAAAGATCATCACCGCCGCCAAGACGCTCTTCTCGCGCCACGGCATCGATCAGGTGACGACCGCGCAGATCGCCGCGCGAGCGAAGGTCGGCGTCTCGACCGTGTACGCGCTGTTCGGCTCGAAGGAGGGCCTGCTCAGCGGCCTGATGGAGCACGCGATCTTCGGCGCACGCTTTCGCGCCGCGTGGTCGAGGCTCGAGGGAGTGACCGACCCGGTGCGCCTGGTCGAAGAGACCGCCGGCGTCGCACGCGCCATCTGGAGTGGAGAGACCGCCGAGCTGGGTCTGCTCCGTGGCGCTTCGGCGTTCACGCCAGACCTGCGCGCGCTCGAAGACGAGTTCGAGCAGCGGCGCTACGAGATGCAGCGCGGTCGACTCGCTCAGCTCCAGCGCGCAGGCCGCCTCGCGCCCGGCCTCACCCTCACCGATGCGCGCCGCCTGATGTGGACCCTCACGAGCCGTGAGACGTGGCGAATGCTCGTCGACGTCGGCGGCTGGTCGCCAGCGCGGTACGAGAAGTGGCTCGCACGCACGCTCGTGCAGCAACTCGTCAAGGCGTGAACGCCAGCTCCTACGGCGACGACCGGTGAGGAATGCGAACCGTGAGGTCGCCGGCGAGGGAATAGAGCAACACGTCGGGCCGCTTCTCGAAGTTCCAGTCCTTCGTTTCGCCTGCCACCAGGGTGCGTGGGCCCCACTTCTTCTCGAGGAGCTTGAAGGTCAGCTCCTTGCGCGGCTCCTCTCGCGCGGGGAGATCGAAGAGGTATCTGGTGGCGACGCCGTCGGTGAGCTCGATCTGCACCAGCACCTCGGAGCCCACCTCGGTTGGCGGAAAGAACACGCTGCAGTTGCTGGTGTCGCACGTCACGCCATAGGCCTTCTCGATGGTCGCGCGGGTGCTGCCGAGAATTGGCGTGTGCTCGAACGCGAGCATCGCTCCCGTTCCCAGAAAGTCCTGCAGCGGGAGATAGGTCTCGAAGTCGAGCTGCGCAGGCTCGTCGGTGTCGCGCAGCCTCGCGCGCAGCTTCTTCTCCGGGTTGAGCCAGTACCAGGAGCCCTCGGAGACGATGGGCTCGCCCCACCGCTTTCGAAGCGCGCTCCGGGTCGTGGTGAGCGACGAGAACAGGAACATGGGATGGTCGTAGCCATCGTCCTTCGTCCAGAAGGGCACGAAGCACAGACTCCCAACCCGAACTCCGAGGGCGAAGCAGGTATCTTTGTCGGCATTGACGTGGAGCGTGGCGAGCAGCGCCGCTTCCTTCGTGCCCCGAGCCACCGAACTCAGCGGCGAGGGAATGGTCGGCTTCCCCGCGGCGATGGCAGCGTACGGGTCGGCCGCGAGGACGAGTGAGAGAAGAAGAGCACCCATGCAGATGTGCATAGAGCATGCGCTGGTCACGAGCGCCCCTGGCAGCCTCACACGCACCCGGCCACGCGTTGACGTCCAGGCGGGTTCATGAAAGCTCCAAGCGATGAAGCGAGCTGAAGCCACCGAGGCGCGCGCTCTTCTGGCGAAAGCTGTTCACCTCGAGCGCTCAGGTGCAGCACGCGAGGCCCTGGAGCTCTTCCTCGCGACCTGGGCCGCCGTGAGAGCGCCCGCCATCGCCGAGCGTCTCGAAGCCCTCTCGAAGACGTTGGAGCCGACCCTGCCAGTCGTCGACTCGACTGGGCGTGGTGGCTTCAAGGCGGCGGTGGCGAAACGCATCGCGGCCTCGTCCATCTTCGACGTCGGGCCCATCGTCACCGGCCTCTCCGTTCGGCAGCGTGCGCTCGGAGCGGTGTTCATCGCCGAGCAGCTCGTGGCCCTGCTCGAGCGGCACCCCCACGACCCACGGCTCAGCCACCTGACCTGGCTGACCTGCCGGAACCTTCGCATCTCGCACCCGACGGCCGCAGGTCGGTCGTTGTTCGTTCAGCTCTCGACTCTCGCGGTGGCGCTTCGAGACCCACGCTTCGTGACCGGCCTCTCCGACGAACTGAGGGCCGGGCCTGGCTTCTTCCCAACCCGCAACGAGGACGGCCGGCGAGACGTCGCGGCACTGGAGGCCCTCGTGGAGCGACTCGACGCTGAGCCAGACGTCACCACTCCCGCGTGGGTCACGCGCGAGCTCGCCTCGCACGCCAGGGCGAACGTCTCACTCGACAAACTGCTCGAGGCCGTTCACGCCGCTCCGGAAGACCTCGAGCGCCGCCTCGTCTACGCCGATGCCCTTCAGGAGGCTGGCGACCCTCGTGGCGAGTTCATCACGCTGCAGTGCACCCGAACGAACGGGAAGGTCTCTTCGAAAGAGAAGGCGCTGCTGCGCAACCACGGCGCGGTCTGGTTGGGAAAACACGAGAAGGCCTTCGAGCGCGCTGGCCTCGAGTTCAAACGAGGTTTCCTCGCGACCGCCCGGCTCAAGTGGATACACGCGCTCGTCGGCCCCGAGTGGGCCACCATCGAGGCGTTGGAGGTCGTCGACTCGTATGGGGGCGAGGCCGACGCTGCGGCGGTCTGTCAGTTCCTCAAGCGCCCCGACCTCCGCGTCCTCCGCGCGCTGTGGGTGAGCGGCGACTGTCTGCTACCGCTCGCACGTGCGCTCCCGAACATCGTCTGCCTGGGCCTGACTCGAGACGTCTCCGAGCGCGTGCTGCGCCGCTTTCCCGAACTGAGGCGCTTCGAGGCCTACACCCTCGAGCCTTCGGAGACGACCGCGCTGCTCAAGCACTGCCCGAAGCTCGAAGTGGTCAAGCTGGGCGCGGCGGAGGCGGTGCCTCTGCTGGTCGGCAGGGTTTCACAGGTCGAGCTCTCGAGCCGGCAGGGCCTCGCGGCGCCAACCGACCCACTCGTCTTCACGTTCCGGGGCAAGAAGCTCGAGCGGCTCGAGGTCGGCGTCACTGGCCGTCAGCCTTCGCCGCACAGCCAGGGCTGGGCCGAGCAGTGGGTGGCTCACCTGCCGCGTGGCTTCATCTCAGCCGTCACGCTCGCGCCGGCGGTCGACCAGCCGTGGCTCCGAGCGGCCCTGCGCCGGTGCGTGAGCCGCACCGTCACGTGGAGTCGGGGTGAGGTGGCCATTCCCTCGTGGCGCGACCTGTTCGCCGAGCCGCATTGAGCGGGTTCCACGGGCTCGTGAGGAGCTGAAAAAGCCTCGCGCGAAAAGCCGCCTGTAAGGTCCTGCCAGCTCGCGGCTCTCGACGGCACATGGGGTCGACTTCGTGGAAACGGGCGGCAAGCCCGTTGGCGCTCGTCGTGGGGCTGTTGGTCGGGTGTGGGCCGAACACGGCGAGTGACGACGGCGGAGCGGTGGCTGGAGGTTCCGCAGGACCGCTCGCGGGTGGGACCGCACAGGGCGGAGGCTCGAGCACGGCTGGCGGCTCGGCCAGCGCTGGAGGAACGACGGTCGACGCAGGCCCGCCACCGGGCGCGCTCGGCAGCACCTGCTCCAGTGCCTCTGCGTGCCAGAGCGGCCACTGCGTCGACGGCGTCTGCTGCGACTCCGTCTGCGATGGCACCTGCTCGGCCTGCGCTGCCTCGAGAACTGGCGCTTCGAACGGCGTCTGTTCCCCCGTTCAGCAGAACACCGACCCCGACGACGAATGCACGCCGGCGCCGGGCTCCTGTCAGACGGGCGTGTGCAATGGCGCAGGAGCCTGCGGCCGCGTCGCCAACGGTGAGGTGTGTCGTGCCTCCACCGGCACCTGCGAT
>JAEUJR010000076.1 GCA_016793585.1 Archangium sp. | reverse complement strand
GCGATGCGCCCTCTGAAGACCCTGAAGAAGCTCTACGACGAAGAGAGCCACATCATCATCACCGAGAAGGGCAGCCCGCCCCGGGTGATGTTCTACGGAGAGGACTTCTGGGTCGAAGACCTGCCCGTCGGCACGCGCGTCATCTGCTCGCGCCCGCCGCTCGAGGGCGTGCCCAACCTGAAGGCCGCCATTCGGTACGCCATCAACCACCCCGAGGGCATGGACCCGCTCCACGCCCTGCTCAAGCCGGGCATGAAGGTCTCGGTCGCGCTCGACGACATCTCGTTGCCGCTGCCGCCCATGAAGACGCCCGACGTGCGCCAGGCCGTGCTCGAGATCGTGCTCGAGCTGCTGGCCGACTCCGGCGTCGACGACGTGCACCTCATCATCGCCAACGCCCTGCACCGGCGCATGACCGAGGCCGAGATGAAGCGCATGGTCGGCGAGAAGATCTTCGACGCCTACTACCCCGACCGTTACTACAACCACGACGCCGAAGACCCCGACGGCATCGTCGAGCTCGAGCGCACGGCCCACAACGAGGTCGTCGCCATCAACCGGCGCGCGGCCGAGTCCGACCTGCTCATCTACGTGAACATCAACCTCGTCCCCATGGACGGTGGGCACAAGTCGGTCGGCACGGGCCTGACGAACTACGCCTCGCTCCGCGCGCACCACAACGCCCAGACGATTCGTGACACCGAGTCGTACATGGAGCCGTCACGTTCGAAGCTGCACCGCTCGACCGAGCGCATCGGCCGCGTCATCGACAAGAACGTGAAGGTCTTCCACATCGAGACGACCATCAACAACCGCATGTTCGAAGAGCCGGTCGGCTTCCTCATGAAGAAGGAGGAGGACTTCACCGAGTTCGATCGCTTGAAGCTGCAGTCGTTCAAGTACGGGCTCTCGAAGATGCCGCGAGCCATGAAGCGCAAGCTCTTCTTCAACATCGCCGCGCCCTACGACGTCACGGGCGTGTTCGCCGGCGCCACCGAGCCCACGCACGAGAAGACGCTCGAGATGTCGTGGAAGCAGTACTCGGTGCCCGTGCAGGGCCAGAGCGACATCGTCATCTTCGGCATGCCGTACGTCTCGCCCTACAACGTGAACAGCATTCTGAACCCGCTGCTCGTGCAGGTGATGGCGCTGGGCTACCTCTTCAACCTGAACCGCGGCGTGCCGCTCGTGAAGAAGGGCGGCGTCATCATCTTCACGCACCCCTGCTACGACGAGTTCGACCCCGAGCACCACGCGCCGTACATCGAGTTCTTCAACCGCCTGCTGCCCGAGACGCGCGACGCGATGAAGCTCGAGCACAAGTACGAGCGCGAGTTCGCCACCAACCCGTCGTACGTGCACCTCTACCGCAAGGGCCACGCGTACCACGGCGCTCACCCCTTCTACATGTGGTACTGGGGCGAGAACGGGCGCCAGCACGTCGGCAAGGTCATCGCCGCGGGCGCCGACAACAACCACGTGCCCGCCATCATGGGCTGGGACCGCACCGACACGCTCAGCGAGGCCATCGAAGAGGCGCGCGGCTTCATGGGGCGCAGCGCCAGCATCAGCTTCGTGAAGATTCCGCCCATCCTCCAGACCGACGTTCGTCTCTGATCCACGTCGTCACGTGCGCTGGAGTCGGCGTCGACCCCATTGGGCGTCGTTGACTCGCCAGCGGCTCGCCGCTCTCCACGGGGAGTGACGCGGCACCTCACTTGCTTCGTTCGAAGGGCATGCGAACGAAACAGTGGCACTGGCGCGCAGGCCAGGGGTGGCCGGCCATCGACGCAGGCGACGAGCCCCCCACGGTGGTCTTCCTCTTCGGTGGGCGTGCGGCGCTCGAAGAGAGCGACGCCATCGTGACGCTGGGCGCCCACCTGCCGCGCGAGCGCTTCTTCGGCTGCAGCACCGCCGGAGAGATCGAAGGCTCGAACGTTCACGACGACACCGTGGTGGCCACGGCGCTCTGGCTCGAACGGTCACACATCGTCTCGACCTCGGCGCGGCTGTCCGAGGCCCACGACGCCACCGCGCTCGGCAAGCTGCTCGCACAACGCCTGACGACGCCCGACCTCAAACACGCGTTCGTGCTCAGCGACGGGCTGAAGGTGAACGGCAGTGAGCTCGCGCGAGGGCTCGTGGCCGGGCTGCCTCCGAAGGTCACGCTCAGCGGAGGCCTCTCGGGTGATGGCGCGGCGATGAAGCGCACGGTGGTGGTGCACGCCGGCGAGGTGCGCGACGACTGCATCTCGGTGCTGGGCTTCACGGGAGCCATCTCCATCGGCACCGGCAGCCTCGGCGGGTGGGACCCGTTCGGCCCGCAGCGGCGCGTCACCAAGTCGCGCGGCAACGTGCTCGAAGAGCTCGACGGAGAGCCGGCCCTCGCCCTCTACAAACGCTACCTGGGCCCGCAGGCGCAGGGCCTGCCCTCGAGCGCCCTGCTCTTCCCCCTCGTGGTGCAGACCGGCGATGGCTCTGCGCCCGTGGTGCGCACCATTCTCGGCGTCGACGAGGCGACGGGCACCATGACGTTCGCCGGAGACGTGACCGTCGGTAGCAGCGCCCAGCTCATGCGCGCCAACTTCGAGCGCATCATCGCGGCCGGCGAAGGCGCCGCGACCGCCAGCCTGGGCACCTCGCACACCGCGCCCGGCTTCGCGCTGCTCGTCAGCTGCGTGGGGCGAAAGCTGATTCTCAAGCAGCGCGTCGAAGAAGAGGTCGAGGCCGTGCGCAGCGTGCTCGGCGACGGCGTCACCACCACCGGCTTCTACTCGTACGGAGAGCTCGCGCCGAACACCACCGACGCGCCCTGCCAGCTTCACAACCAGACGATGACGGTGACGACGTTCATGGAGGGCTGACGTGCACCCGTTGCTCGCGCGACAGCTCAAGCGCTACTTCAAGGCGGGCGCGCCGACCGACCCGGCCTTCACCGCGTTCGCGCAGGCCGTGAGCGACGCGTACCGGGCCTCCGACGACGACAGCGCGCTGCTCGAGCACTCGCTCAAGCTGGCGTCGGCCGAGCTCGAAGAGCGTTACCACACGCTGCAGCAGGACATCGCCGAGCGCGAGCGGGTGCAGGGAGAACGTGACGCCTTCTTCCGCGCGTCGCCCGACATGTTGTCCGTCATCGATCGCGACCTGCGCATCGTCCTGGCGAACCCGAGCTGGCAACGCGTGCTGGGCTACGACCCCGCTGGCCTGGTGGGCGCCAGCTTCCTCGACACCATTCACCCCGAAGACGTCTCCCGAATCACCGGCGGCACGCAGTCGCTCGAGGAGCAGACGAAGGCCGGCGTCGAGCAGGCCACCGTGCGTGACTTCGAGTTTCGCCAGCGCACCGCCAGCGGCGAGTGGCGCACCATCTCGGCGGCGGCCACCATCGACGGGCAGCGTGGGCTCTTCTTCGCCGTCGGCCGCGACGTCACCACGCAGCGCAGCATGGCGCGCGAGCTCGAGCAGACCCACCGCCTCGAGGCCGTGGGCCAGCTGGCCGCGGGCATGGCCCATGAGATCAACACGCCCATTCAATACGTCGGCGACAACGTGCAGTTCGCGGGCGATGGCTTCGAGTCACTCGACGAGTACCTGCAGGCCGTCGACAAGGTGCTGCAGCCGCAGCAACGGGTGGCGCTCAAGCCGGCGATGCAGAAGGCCGACCTCGACTACCTCAGAGAAGAGCTGCCGCGCTCGTTGAGCGAAGCGAAAGACGGCGTGCGGCGCGTCGCCGAGCTCGTGCGGGCCCTCAAGGAGTTCGCCCACCCCGACCAGGGAGAGAAGTCACACGCCGACATCAACAAGGCGCTCGAGCGGGCGCTCATCATGGCTCGCGGCGAGCTTCGGCACGTCACCCGCGTCGAGACCCAGTTCGGCGAGCTGCCGCCGCTGCGCTGTCACATCGGCAGCCTCAGCCAGGTGTTCCTCAACCTGCTCGTCAACGCCGCGCACGCCGTCGAGGAGCGCACGGCCAAACAGGGCGTCGCCATGGCCGACCACCGCGTCACCGTCAGCACCAGGCTCGAAGGCGACGAGGTCGTCGTGAGCATCGCCGACACGGGCTGCGGCATTCCCGCGAGCATCAAGGAGCGCATCTTCGAGCCCTTCTTCACCACCAAGCCGATGGGCAAGGGCTCGGGCCAGGGGCTGCCGCTGGTGCGCAACGTCGTCATTCAGAAACACGGCGGGCGGGTCGAGGTCGACAGCGAAGTGAACGTGGGCACGACCTTCACGCTGCGGCTGCCGCTCGAGAGCGGCTCGCAGGTGGGAAAGGCGGCGTGATGCGGCGCCTGCTCCTGGTCGACGACGAGCGCGCCCTGCTCGATGGGCTCAAGAAGGTGCTGCGCCCGTGGCGCGAGTCGTGGGAGGTCGAGGTGGCCCACGGCGGCCGTGCGGCGCTCGAGGCGCTGGACTCGGGCAAGATGTTTCACGCCATCGTCTCTGACGCGCGCATGCCCGACGTCGATGGCGAGGCGGTGCTGAAGGCCGCGGTCGAGAAGCAGCCGCTGGCGGTGCGCCTGGTGTTGTCGGGGCAGACCGACGCGAAGACGGGCCACCGCCTCGCCTCGGTGTCGCACCAGTTCCTCACCAAGCCGTCGAGCGCGGGCGCCATCATGGCCGCGGTCGAGGAGTGCTGCCGGCTGTGCGAGTCGCTGCAACACGAGCCCGCGCGAACGCTGGTGGCAGGGCTCGGGCAACTGCCCGTCTCTCCCGACGTCTACCATCGCGTCACCGACGTCATCGACCGGCCGAACTCGTCGAGCGACGAAGTGGCCCGCCTCATCGCCGACGACCTGGTGCTCACCTCGTCGGTGTTGCGCTTCGTGAACTCGGCCTTCTTCGGGCTGCCGCGCGCAGTGGCGAACGTGCGTGAGGCCATCGTGCTGCTCGGCTTCGAGCGGCTGCGCGAGCTGGTGCTGTTGGCCGAGCTCTTCCCCGCGGCCGACGCCCTGGGGCTGCTCGACGACGTACGCCAGCGCGGCCTGTTCCGTGCCCAGCTCGCCCGCCTCGTCACCGAAGGCAGCCCCGTCACGCACCTCGCCTCCGAGGCGGCGCTGCTCACCGAGATTGGCGTGTACGCGCTCGCCTGGAAGCGGCCCGACGACTACCGCGAGGTGTGGGCCGGCGCGATGACGGGCCGTGCGCAGCTCAACGAGCTCGAGCGCCAACGCTTCGGCACCACCCACGCCGAGGTCGCGGCCGTGCTGCTGGGGCTGTGGCGCATTCCGAGCACGGTGGTGAACGCGGTGCGCTGGCACGAAGAGCCTCCCGCGCCCGACGCCGCGCTCGACGCCCGCACCGCGACGGCGCTGGCGGTGATGCTCGAAGAAGAAGCCGTGTGCGGCCTCGAGCCGGCGCGCGCCGACGCCCTGGCCACCCAGCTCGGCGTCGCGTCGCTGCTGCCCACCGTCAGGGCGTTCGCCGCGCGCTGGGCCTCGGAGCACCGCTGCCAGCACCCGCCCTCCAAGGCCGCCTGAGACAAAGAGTGTCAGAGACTCTTGCGCCGGTCGTCACAGGGGCATGGTCCCCACGCACCAACTCCGCGCGCTGCACGATGCGCGCACCGTCGTCGTCTACCAGGCGTATTCCCACGCCATCGCCGACGCAGCGATCGCCGCGCAGCGCTTCGTCGCGCCCTTCTCGTTCGAACGCATGACGTGGGTGAAGCCCTCGTTCTTGTGGATGATGGAGCGCTGCGGCTGGGCCACGAAGGCGAACCAGGAGCGCGTGCTCGCCGTGCGAATGCACCGGGCCGCGTTCGAGGCGCTGGTGGTGATGGCGGTGCCCACCCATGGCCACCCTGAAGCGCTGAAGTCGGCCCGGGCCCTCGTGCAGTGGGACCCGGAGCGAACGATGCGCGGTGGCAAGTTGAACCACCGCACCATTCAGCTCGGCATCGGCCGAGACCTGGCGAAGCGCTACGCCTCGGAGTGGATCGCCGCCATCGACGACGTCACGCCGCTGGTGTCGAAGCTGCGTGCGCTGCGGCGCGACGGTGAGTGGGCGCAGGTCGAGCGGCTGCTGCCCGTCGAGCGCGAGCTCGTGCTGACGAAGGAATCACGCGCATCTTCGAGCTGAGCGCCTCGACGCGGGTCGAAGCGCCGCGCGCGTTCGCGCCATTCGTGCCGAGCGCCCGTCACAACA
>JAEUJR010000036.1 GCA_016793585.1 Archangium sp. | reverse complement strand
TTTCAGCTCGCCAACATGAACCGCAAGCTCGACCGTGAGTTCGAGACCGTCTTCATGATGACGGGCGAAGACTATTTCTACGTCTCGTCGAACCTGGTGCGTGAAGTGGCCAGCTTCGGAGGCAACGTCGATGGGCTGGTGCCCGCCAACGTCGCCGCCGGCCTGCGCGCGAAGTACGCGAAGAAGGAATGAACGCCGTCATGATCAAGCTCGCCAACCGACTCAAGAGCGCCAAGCCCTCGCCCACGCTCGCCCTCAACGCCAAGGCCAAGGCGCTCGCCGCGAAGGGCGCCGACGTCGTCTCGTTCGCTGCCGGCGAGCCCGACTTCGACACGCCCGCGCACATCAAGGACGCGATCAAGGCGGCGCTCGACACGGGCTTCACCAAGTACACCGCGACCGGCGGCATTCCCGAGCTGAAGGCGGCGATCGTCGACAAGCTGAAGCTCGAGAACAAGCTCGACTACACGCCCGAGCAGATCCTCGTGTCGGTCGGCGCGAAGCACTCGCTCTACAACATCTTCCAGGCGCTGCTCTCGCCGGGCGACGAGGTGATCATCTTCTCGCCGTATTGGGTGAGCTACCCCGACATGGTGCGCCTGGCCGATGGCGTGCCGGTGATCGTCGAGACGAGCGCGCACAACAACTGGGCGCCCGACCCCGCGCAGCTTCGCAAGGCCCTGACGCCGCGCACGCGCGCGGTGATTCTGAACAGCCCGTCGAACCCGACCGGCGGCGTGTATTCGAAGGAGACCCTGCTCGCGATCGCTGACGCCGTGCGCGGCCACGACTGCCTGCTCGTCTCAGACGACATCTACGAGCGGCTGCTCTACGTCGAGGGCGGCTTCCACAACATCGCGAACGTCGCGCCCGATCTCGCGCCCCGCACGGTGGTCGTGAACGGCTTCTCGAAGGCCTACGCGATGACGGGCTTGCGGCTCGGCTACGCGGCTGGCCCGAAGGAGCTCATCGCCGGCATGCAGATGGTGCAGGACCAGTCGACCTCGAACGCGACCTCGGTCATCCAGAAGGCCGCCGTCACCGCGCTGAAAGGGCCGCAGGAGCCGCTGTTCGCGATGGTGAAGGAGTACCACAAGCGTCGTGACGTGATGGCCGACGGCCTGAGCAAGATCGCTGGCGTGAAGTGCCCCCGGCCCGAAGGCGCGTTCTATTGCTTCGCCGACGTCGGCGAGCTGATCGGCAAGACGTACAAGGGCCAGACGATCACCGGCTCGTTGAAGCTGTCGGAGGCGCTGCTCGAGGACTTCCTGCTGGCCGCCGTTCCCGGAGAGCCGTTCGGCGCAGAGGGCTACCTGCGGTTCTCGTTCGCCACCTCGCAGGCAATCATCGAGAAGGGCCTCGCGCGGCTCGCGGAGTTCACCTCGAAGGTGAGCTGAATCAGTCGTGGTAGGCGGTGACCTGCCAGGTCGAGCCCACGTATTTCAGCACCACGATCGCGGCACGGCCTGAAACGTTGGCCACCGCGATGAACTGCTGCCCCCCGTTTCGCCACGGCCAGTTCTTCAGGCGCGCGGGGGGCTGGCCGTACTTCTTCTCCATCTCCTGCGCGCTGAGCACCTCGATGCCGTACAGCGCGATGAGATCGGTGCGCTTGCTGCGCAGGTGTTTGGCCCAGGTCGACCGCAGCTCGTCTGGCCGCTCGATCTTCTTGTCCTCGAGCATGAAGGGCAGCCCGGCGTAGTCGACGACGCGGCCCGCATCGCCGGTCACCAGCGCCTCGAAGAAGCTGCGCGCGACGACGAAGGCCTGATCGGACTCCGACAGCGCGAAGTACTCCTCGAGATTGAACTCGCGCGGCGGCAACACGGGGCTGCCGGTCATGGTCGACGACTTCTTGCGCAGCTCGTCGATGGCCTTGTCCCGCTCCGGGCCGGTGAGGTCCTTCACCTTCGCTGCGGCCCGGGCCATCTCTTCGGCCTGACGGCGCATCGCCGCGATCGCGGGGTCCGACGAGCTTCCGCCGGTGCCAGTGCCGGTCGCGGCGGCGGGCTGAGCGGGATCGCCTGCGGGCGCGGCTTCTCCTGCAGGTGCAGGTTCCGCCGGAGGCTCGGCGGCAGGGTCCTGCGCGAGCACGAGTGTCAGAGCAATCGCCAACATGGGGAGCGACCGTAGAAGAAACGGCCGCTCCCCGCGACCTTCGTCAGGCGCGTTTCGGGTCAGGCAGCGCGAGCGCGTAGCCAACGCCGGCGACGGCGCAGACCACGAAGCACACGCCCCAGAACGCGCTGAGCCCCGTCACTGCGATCATTCGGGGGCTGATGACTGGTGCGGTCACCACGGCGAGGCTCCAGGTGAGGCCGAACGCTCCCTGGTAGCGGCCACGCAAATGCGCAGGTGAACGTTCGGCCACGACGGTCGAGTTCACCGGCGCCATCACGATCTCGCCCAACGTCCACACCGCCACGCTGAGGACGAAGAGGGGCAACGCGTCGGCGAACGCCGTGATGCCAAAGCCGATGCCGGTGAGCAGCGCCCCCAGGCCCAACGCCTTTCCGCGCCCGCCTGCGGTCACCGCCTTCAGCACGAGCGGCTGCAACAGCACGATCAACACGCCGTTCGCCGAGAGCGCGATGCCGAACGCCTCGGGGCCAAGCCCCTTGTCGGTCATGTCCTTCGGCAGCGAGGTGAGGTGCTGCATGAAGACGAAGGCCGTCACGTACGAGAGCACGAGGAACGGAGCGAACTTCGGATCGAAGAAGGGCGTGAGCAGCGACCCTTCCTGCTTGGTTGCGTGCACCTCGGGCTTCGTCTCGGGAATGCCGGCGAAGATCACCGCCGCGCAGACGAGCGTCGTGGCTGCGTCGGCGAAGAAGAGCACCGAGAAGCCGCTCCGCGCGACGAATCCGCCCACGAGCGCCGCGAACGCGAAGCCGAGGTTGATGGCCCAGTACTGGGTGCCGAAGGCCTTCACGCGAAACTCGGGGGCCACGAGATCGGTGACCAGGGCCTGACTCGCCGGGCGGAAGAGGTCGGCACAGAAGCCGAGCAGGAAGACGAGCGCGGCAATGTGGGCGAGCTCGCGGGCCTGGCCCGTCAGAATCATGACGAACGAGGCGCTGACGAGGCTCAGCAGCAGGGTGGAGCGCCGGCCGATACGGTCTGCCAGCCACCCACCCAGCGTCGTGCCGCCCAGCGAACCGACACCGTAGAGGGCGAGAATGCCACCGGCGTCGATGAGCGAGAGGCCGCGCTCGCGGGTGAGATACACCGTCATGAGCGGGACGATGAAGCTGCCGGTGCGGTTGATGAGCAGGCCCGCCCACAGGAACCAGTAGGGCCGTGGGAGGCCCTCGGTGAACCGGTGGAGCGCGCCGGGGGTCGTCACGGTGGCGGAGGTCATCGGCTCTCGACGCACTGCGTGCAAGCCCTCTGACGAGGCGGTTACACTTCCAGGGTCATGTCCTCCGAGATTCGTTCACTGCTGGCTGCCGCCCAGGAGGCCGAAAACCATGGCGACGTGCCTGCAGCCGTCAGCCGGTTGCAGCGGGCCGCGCAGTTCTACCGGTCACGCCGCATGGAGCGCCGGGCCGCCCAGATGGAGCGCCACATCGATCGCCTCGAAGGTCGACCGGTGACGGTGCCGCTCGATGGCATTCATGACTCCGGGTTCGATCACTTCGATGAAGAGGACGAAGCCGTGACGCACGTGATCGACGACGTGCCGTTCGGGGCCGAGCCACTGCCCCTGAAGGACGACGGGCTGGGCTTTGGCGATGAGTTGATGGAGTCGCCTGCTCCACGAGCCGTTCCTGTGGCCGAGCCGACCGACCGGGAGGCGTTGTTCGATCGGGGTCCTCAAGCCGCTGATCCCGCCATCGAGGCGTGGTGTTCGTTCTGCTGTCAGCCCAAGGCCGAGGTCGGTCCACTCGTGGCAGGGCCCGCTGGCGCGTACATCTGTGGCAGCTGCGTGATGTTGAGCGCGAACCTGCTGGCGATGCCTGCGCAGCACGTGCCTCCGCCTCCACAGAAGATCGCTCCGGTGTCTGGCGCTCAGTTGCCAGCGCAGGCGAAGGCGCGCGCCATGTGGGACAGGCGGCAGCCGAAGGTCGCGCTCGTCGTTGGTCCTGAAGGCGCGGGCAAGACGGCTTTCCTCGAGAGCCTCGGCCGGCCCGCCGCACGGCCCTTCGCGCGGTCTGACGACGACACGGTGTTGGTCGATCTGTCGTCACCGCTCAGCGCCGAGGAGGAGACCGCCCTCGAGGCGTGGCTCGCAGCGCACCCGAAACGGCGGGCGGTGTTGGCCGCTCGTGGAGACGCTCCGACGCCGGTGCTCGTGCTGCAGGGCGAGCATGGTGACGAGCCGGTCTACGACACCGAGTCGTTGCATCGGTCGGTGGCTTCACACGTGTCTCCGAAGTTGCTGTCTCGCGTCGAGACCGTGTTGCCGATGCCGACGCCCGATCGTGAAGCGCTCGTGCATCTCGCCCAGAGCCTGCTGGCGGCAAGATCGATCGAGTTGCCGGCGAACGCGCTCGACTCCATCGTCACGCTGGCGGAACGGTCGGGCCGCGGAGCCCGCGAGCTCGCTGCGTTGATCGCGAGAATTCCGGCCGGGCGCTACAAGGCCCCGTGATGCACACGGTCACCTGGCACCGCCTCGGTCGCGTCGAGTACGCCGACGGCCTCGAACTGCAGAACCAGTTTCAGGCTGCCCGCCGCGCCGACACCGTCACCGATACGTTGTTGCTGCTCGAACACCCCGCGGTGCTCACGCTCGGTCGTGGCGCTGATGGTTCGAACATTCTTCAGCCGCGCGATGAGCTCGACAGGCTCGGCGTCGGCGTCTTCGAGACCGATCGTGGTGGCGACGTCACGTACCACGGGCCAGGACAGATCGTCGGGTACCCGCTGCTGCACCTCGGCCCCGGCCGGCAGGACGTGCGCAAGTACGTGCGGTCGATCGAAGAGGTGATCATTCGCTCGCTCGCCGAGTACGGAATCACCGCGACGCGAATCGAGAAGTGGCCGGGCGTGTGGGTCGAGCAGTCGCGGCTCGGTGGGCCGCGGAAGATCTGTGCGCTCGGCGTGCACTTGAGCCGTTGGTACACGCGGCACGGCTTCGCGCTGAACGTCGACCCTGATCTCTCGCACTTCGAGCTGATCGTCCCGTGCGGCATCAGTGAGGCCGGAGTCACCTCGATGGCGAAGGAACTCTCGGGCGCGGCGCCGTCGATGGCCGAGGTCGAAGACACCCTGGTTCGTCAGTTCGGCAACGTATTCGAGAGCACGATGCAGCCAGGGCCCGAGCCGGTCGAGACGGTGAGCGTCGTCGTGGTGAACGAGACGCGCGATCGCGTGCTGCTGCTCGAACGAACGCCAGAGAAAGGCGGGTTCTGGCAGCCGGTGACGGGCCGGGTCGACGCCGGTGAACGCCCTGATCGCGCGGCGGTGCGGGAGCTGAAGGAAGAGACGGGCCTGGAAGCCGCGACCCAGCCGATCGATTCGCCGCACGCCTTCGCGTGGGGGACGTCAGGGCCACGGGTGGCGCGGGAGTTTCCCTTCATCGCCCGGGTCTCCCAGTCAGCGCCGGTCGTCCTCTCGGCCGAACACGTTCGGAGCGAATGGGTGACGGCTGACGAAGCGATCGCGCGCGTGCCGTACGAAGGTCTCAAACGCTCGCTTCGCACCGCGACGAAGCGCTGAAGAACTCCCACGCGTCGCCGTCCGTGCCCGGTATGCTGCGCCGTCCCCGCAGACAGCCCCTGGAGGCCCACCTTGTCGCCGCTCCTCGTCGCCGTTGGTCTGCTCGTCTCTGCTCCGCCCGCTGATGGGCCCGCTGCGCAGTTCGAGAAGCTGAAGACGCTCGAAGGCAACTGGAAGGCGGGCGAGAAGGACGCGACCCGGTATGTGTCGCTGCGCGTGATCTCGAACGCGACCGCGGTGCTCGAGATGGTGACGGCCGCCGATCGCGCGAAGGTGCTCAGCGCCAGCGTCTACTACCTCGAAGGCGGCAAGCTCGTGTTGGCCCACTACGGCGCGTCGGGTGCTCCGAAGCTCGAGGCGAAGCCCGGCTCGAAGCTCGAGTTCGAAGGGAAGGGCGGCTCCGTCAGCGCGGTCACGCTCACGCCGAAGGGCGACGACAAGCTGGTGCACGAGACCGTGTCGGCTGCGGGCAAGTCTTCGCTCGAGCTGACCCGCGAGTACGTCGATACGCTCAAGTGACGGGAGCGGCCGGTCGTCGTCGCGGGTTGCCCAGTTCGACTTCGCCTGCACGAGCCACATTCGCGGTGGCAGGTTTGGTTGTCATTCAGGAGCCACTGCTCATCAGGCTCGTTCAGGCTTCGTCTCACGCAGCTCGAACACAGCCACCACGATCGTCAGCGCGATGAAGATGAACGCGAGCAGGTAGCCCTCGGCGAAGCCGCGGTTCAGGTGCTGGTACGTGTAGTACGTGATGTACGAGGCGAAGATCGTCAGCAGCATCAGGAAGAAGTGCTTCCCGGCGCGTGACGCGAGCCCCAGCGCGAGCAGGCTCAGCATGTTCCAGTAGTACATGTTCACCGTCAGCCACGTCAGCACCAGCAGCGGCCCGAGCGTGAAGGCCTCGACGTACGAGGCGCGGCGCAGCAGCACGATCACGACAGCGGTGAACGCCAGCCGCGCGAGCAGAAAGCCCAGCCCGTAGTCCTTGATGTCGACGTCGGGGAGCGACTGCTTGATGACGGGCGGGAAGATTCCACTCGAGAGCCCACCTTCACCCGGGCCGACGAGCTGCAGGAACACGGTCTTGAGCGAGTGCTGGTTGCTGTAGAACTTCTCGGTCTGCGCGACCTGAATGCGCTGGGCGTACTCGCTCCAGGCCGACGTTCCGAACATGGCGGACGAGATCGCGACGCAGGCGGCTCCGGCGATGGCGGCGTTGCGGCCGAACGCGATCCACGACTTCTCGATCTTCTTGCTCTCGACCCACTGGAAGCCCACGCGCACGAGCAGCGCGACGCCGAAGAAGAGCGGGAACAACTTGGTCGCGACCGCGAAGCCGAAGAGCGCTCCGGCGGTGCCCCACTTTTCCTTCTTGAGGAACACCACCGCGAGACCGAGCGCGAAGAGCCAGTCCCACCGCAGGAAGCTGCCGGCGAGATAGTCGAAGACGACGGGCACGCACGCCCACATGAAGAGCGCGACACTCGCGTGCCGGAAACCGAACGTCTCGTAGACGATGATGAAGAGCGCCAGCATCAGCAGCAGATCGATGCAGCCGAGCAGTGACTGGTTCTGCGGCGTGAGCGGTACGAGTGACGCGATCGGGCCCGCGATGATCGACCACGCCGGCGAGTTCGAGTTGCCGTGATCGTTCATCACGCCTTGCCAGTTCATCCACGGCCAGGCCTTCGCCATCGCGACCCAGTCGGCCTTGAACGACGCCCAGCGCTCGTCGGTGAAGCGCGCACGAATGCGCGGAGCCTCGGCCAGCGCCTGCTCGACCGGAATCTCTTCGAAGGTGCGGTTGTCGCGGGTCTTCTGCACGCCGCTCATGACGTTGACCGTCTCGCGGTCGGCCATGATCGTCGCGGTGTAGAGGTCGAACCAGCCGACCTCCTTCTGGTACTTCGCGCCGATG
>JAEUJR010000016.1 GCA_016793585.1 Archangium sp. | reverse complement strand
GGAGGCGGCATGGTGCTCGGCGGAGGCAACGCAGGCGGAGGCACGGTCACGGCGTGCGGCTCGGGCGGTGGTGGCAACGCGTGCTCATGCAACACGAACTCGACCTGCACCGGCTCGTGCTCGTGCGACCCCGACTGTTCGATCACGGTCGCCTGCACGGCAGCGCGAGTCGAGACCTCGCTGCCCACAGTAACCAGCAGCCTCCGCGCGATCGCGACTGCAGGCTCGACCGCGTACGCAGTTGGCGACGGCCGCACGGTGCTGAAGCTCGAGAACGGAACCTGGACCAGTGTGTCCACGCCGTCGGGCTCGCACTCGTACGATCTGAAAGACGTGCATCTCATCGACGCGCAGAACGGCTGGGCGATCGGCTCGTGGAACGTGGCCGTGAGCGGAACGACCTACGTCTACGGCATGGGCCTCAAGCTCTCGGGCGGCACGTGGACGATCTCGCAGAACTCGCTCGCCTGGGGCCTCAACGCGATCGACCTCGTCGATGCGCAGAACGGCTGGGCGGTCGGTCGTTCGGGGCAGTACGCGCGCATTCTGAGCGGCAGCTACACGCCGGGCACGCCTGGCAATGGCACGACGCTCAACGCGGTCGATGTCATCGACATGCAGACCGGCTGGGCCGTCGGTGAAGGTGGAGCGATTCGCAAGCTCGCCAGCGGCACGTGGACCACCGTGCTGAGCCCGACGAGCTCGACGCTCACGAGCATCGTGCTCTCCGACGCGAACACCGGTTGGGCGGTCGGCACTGCGGGCACGATTCTTCGCCTCGCCGGTGGAACGTGGACGCTCGTCACCCCGGCTGTCACGAACGTTCGCCTGAACGCGGTCGGCCTCGCGGCAGATGGCAGCGCGTGGGCGGTGGGCGATCAGGGCGTGGTGCTGAAGAACACCGGCACCGGCTGGCAGCAATGCGACGGAGCGGGCTCGATGGTGAACCTGCGCGGCCTCTCGGTGAGCGGTACCGATCGCTGGGCCGTTGGAGACTCCGGGCATCGCCGTCAGTTGATGCCGTGAGAAGCTGTGGCGGTGCTTCGTCTCTCCCTGCTCTGCCTCGCCCTCGCTGGCTGCAAACCCGAGCCGAAAGTTCCCCGGCTCGTCGAGACGTTCGGCATCGAGACGGCTGGTGACGAGTTCACCACCATCTTCCCGGCGGGCGCGGCGCTCCCCACGTCGTACGAGAGCACCTTCTCGACGCAGGACGATCAGCAGTCGACCTTCAAGGTGCGCTTCATCAGTGTGTCGGCGTCTCGGCGAAGAGTGCGCGGACGGTGCTCGAGCTGGTCGTGCCGATCGAACACCCGGCGCCACGGGCGGTGCCGGTGATCGAGGTGAAGGTGAAGGTCTCCGAGACGGGCAAGGTGGCGTTTCACGCGCAGGAGCGCGGGAGTTCGACGTCACTCGTCCGCGAAGATCTCCAGCTCGCCGTCGGGCGGTGAATTCGGAGCGCAGGCTGGAGCACCGGGAGGGAGCAACGCTTCGACATCAGCCTCGTCGAACTCCTGCTGCGTGATGAGGCTTCGTGCGCGCAGTCTGCTGAGCACGAAGTGGCGTCGCTTGATGGCTCGCTCTGGGTGACAGACGGGATCATTGAGCCTTGGTGACTGCTCGAGGCCGATGAGCATTGCGGCCTCCGCCCACGAAAGCTCGGAGGCTGGCTTCCCGAACCAGACCTGTGCGCCCGACTCCACGCCGTGTGCCCCGCGACCGAAGTACAGCGAGTCGGCTGCAGTCTTCGTCAGCTCTTCGCCCGTCGCGTTTCGCGTGAGCCAGATGATGGCTGAGACTTCAGCGATGGCCCATTCGATCCGGTGCCCCTGATGGCCGAACCTGACCTGCCTTGCGATCAGTCCCGCCATCGTTCGCCCGGGGCTGGGCTTCCGGTAGTCCAGACGAGTCACCCGCCACGGCCAGATGGCCTCGACGTGTTCGATCGGCCCGGCCTCGTACGTGGCCCACAGCACACGATGCACGCGCTCCATGTGGCCCGCGCTCACCAGGTGTGGCTCTCCAGCCAACGACAGCCCGTAGCGATACAGCACCTCGACGACGATGAACGGCGAAAGCACCACACCGATCGCAACGAAAGCCAGGGCCCGACGCATCGACCGGTAGACTGCAGACCCTGTGCCTGCTCTTGCCGATCTCCTCTCGACGAACGCCGCTGAGATCGCCCGTCACCTCGACGCGCTCGCTCCGGAGGCTCGACTCCATCAGGTCCTTGCACTCACCGCGCGACAACAGGCCACGCTCTTCGAGCTCGCCGAAGGCCATCGCGTCTTCACGCTCGACGATCTCGCGCCAGCCACCACCACGCCCCTGCTCGGCGTTCGTCACGAAGGCCGCAACTCGCTCTACGCCTTCACCCGCTTCGCCAAGGTCTTCGCCGTTCCTGACGAGCCATCACTCGTCACGAGCGAGCGCTGGGGCTTCAACGAAACGTCCGCGCTCGTCACCACCACCGTCGGGCCCGGCTACTTCGTCGCAGTTCAGCAAGGCCCCGAGGTGCTGGTCGACTACACGCGCCTTCCGCCGAAGCCGTTGACGGGCGCGCCCAGGCCACTGCCGAACAGCTCCCGTCTGAGCCGCTTCGTCTACAACCAGACGAAGGACGTCGTCCGCGGCGTCTCCGCCCACGTCAGCATCGGCCGCGCGTGGAGAGGCACCCGCCGTCTCGACAACTGGTTCGTGCTCTGTCGCGTCTGAACATGACGAGGCCCGGCGCTCCGTTTCGGAGGCCGGGCCATCGTTCACTGCCGCCAGCTCACTTCAGGAAGTCGCTGACCTTGTCGGCCTTCGTCTCGCCATCTTCCGGAGCGATGACCAGGCTCTTGTCCTTGCCAACGACGATCACGACGCGATTGCCGAGCGACAGCGCCGCCTTCAGCTCGGGCTTCGCCTTGAGAATCGCGAAGTAGGCGTCAGACAGGTACTTCACCTTCAGCTGCTTCGGCGTGCCGTTCACCGCCTCGGAGTCGATCCACCCGCCCATGCGGAAGAGGAACGTGCGACCCGACGCGACGCGCACCGGCTCGGACTCCTTGTTGGCCACCATCTCGTCCTTCATCGAACGAACCTTCTTGGCGACCGCGATGCCCGTCGTGCCATCGACCGACTCGAGCGCCTTGGCAGGCTCGGGCGCGGGCTTCATCGCGAAGTTGCCCTTCGACTTCTCGGCCGGAGCCTTGTCGGCAGCGCCCCCGAAGACGTTGTCGAAGTCGTCCTCTCCGCCCCTTCGGCCAGGCGTCGCCGGA
>JAEUJR010001146.1 GCA_016793585.1 Archangium sp. | reverse complement strand
CGGGCAAGCTCGAGTGGCGGCTCACGCTGGCGCCGAACGAGAAGCGCACGCTCACCTTCAGCTACCAGGTCAAACGCCCCAGAGGATGGAAGCTGTACCAGCAGGAGGTGCGGCCATGATGACGACGCTCGTGTTGGTGCTCGCGTCGACGGGCGCTCCCGACGAAGTGGTGGTGTACCCCGACCGCGCGCAGGTGACGCGGGTGACGCCGGTGACGTGTGGTTCGCGCACGGCCATCGTCTTCGAGAACGTGCCGCCCGCGGCCGTCGGAGACTCGTTTCGCGCGCGCATGTCGGACGGCACCGTCGATGGGCTGCGCGCCGAGCTGGTGAAGCAGGAGAAGGTGTTCAGCGAGAAGGCCGAAGCGCTCGAGAAGAAGCTCGAGCAGCTGGCCGACGACGGCCGCGTCATCGACGACCAGGTGGCCCGTGCCGAGGGGCAACGCACGCTGGCGACGCGGCTGCGTGAAGTCGCCGAGCAGGGGCTGTCGAAAGAGCTCGCGGCCGAGAAGCCCGACGTGAAGACGTGGCAGGCCTCGCTCGAGACGCCGCTGGCGACGAACCTCAGCGTGGCGAAGCAGGTTGCCGACTTGCAGGCGAAGCGGCGCGACCTGAACCGCGTGATGGAGGACGTGCGGCGGCAGCTCGACGAGGTTCGCGTCGGCGCGCAGAAGCAGGCGTGGCGCGTCGAGGTGCTCGTCACCTGCACGCAGGGCAAGTCGGCGCAGCTCTCGCTCAACTACCTCGTCGGCGGCGCCTCGTGGACGCCGGCGTACGAAGCGCGCGCGTCGGAGGCGAACAAGACGGTCGACTTCGCGACGTTCGCGACGGTGACGCAGGTGACGGGCGAAGACTGGAGCAACGTGAAGCTCTCGCTCTCGACCGCCGTGCCCGCGCAGAACGCGACGCCACCCACGATGAACAAGCTGTACGTCGGGGCGACGGAGCGCGCGCCAGAGAAGAAGGTGCTCACGCGGCGCGACGAGTTCGTCGAGACGGCGTCGGTGGCGATGGCTCCGGGCAGCGGCATGAAGAACGAATCGGGCCTGGTGGCGAAGAGCCAGGGGCTGTCGGTGCAGCTCGAGGTGAAGGAGCCCGCGAAGGTGCCGGGTGACGGCGCGCCGGTGCGGCTGTTCGTCGGCGAGACGAAGTTGGCGGCGACGTTCGAGCTGAAGGTGATGCCGAAGCTGTACCCGGTGGCGTTCCGCGTGGCCGAGCTGTCGAACACCGGAGGCTGGCCGTTGCTGGCGGGGCGGGTCGATGCGTTCCGCTCCACAGGCCTCGTCGGGCGTTACGACCTCGAGCGCGTGGCGCAGGGCGCGGCGTTCTCGCTCACCTTCGGCATCGACGACACGATTCGCGTGAAGCGCACCGTCGTCGAAGAGCTGAAGAAGGACTCGGGGCTGTTCAACTCGAAGAAGCGCTTCACGTACGTCTACAAGTTCGACCTCGCGAACTACGGCAAGGCGCCGGTGGAGCTCACGGTGGCCGACCACCTGCCCGTGGCCGAGGTGAACGACATCGACGTGGCGCTCACCGAGAAGACGACGGCCGGCGCGCAGGTGAACAAGGCGTCGGGCGTGGCGAGCTGGAAGGTGGGGCTCAAGCCGCAGGAGAAGAAGACGGTCGACTTCGGGTTCCGCGTCGACGTGCCGACCAGCTACGACATGGGCGGGCTGTGAGGCTCTTCTCGGCGGCGGGCTGCCCCTATGCGCATCGCAGCCGCGCGCTGCTGACGTTGATGAAGGCGCCGTTCGAGCTGCGCGAGGTCGACCTGGCGAACAAGCCGGCCGACCTGCTCGCGCTCTCGCCGACGCAGGCGGTGCCGTTGCTCGAAGACGATGGGCTGGTGCTCTACGAGTCGGCCGTCATCAACGAGTACCTGGCGGAGCGGCTGCCGTGGCGTGACGCGTTCTCGGCGTCGCTCCAACAGCGCGCGCTGGAGCGGCTGGCCATGAAGCGCTTCGACGACGTGTTGATTCCAGTGGCGTTCGCGAGCTTCTCGAACCCGGCCTCGCTCGACGGCAAGCCGCTGTGGCGAAGAGAGGTGGAGTTTCTCGCGCGCACGGTGAAGCAGAGTCGTGTCGAGAGCCTGCTGGGTCTGCACCTGGCGACGCACTGGCTGCGCACGAAGCTCGCGTTCCCCGAGAACGCGGTGGTGCAGGCGCTGGGAGAGAGCGTCGGCGAGTTCTTGAACGCAGCGGCAGCGTTGCCGTGTGTCGTGGCGACGAGCCCTGACCTCGAGGCGACGGTGATGCACTTGCGAGCGCGCTTCGGCCCGAAGCCCTGACCCGTCAGCTCGACGCGAGCATGATGGCCATCGTCCCGAGCGACGCGACGAGAAAGACCGAACCGAGAATGAGCAGCACGATGGCGCCGCCGCTCATCGGGCTCTCGAGGTACGCCGTCTTCGGGTCCTTCGCGTCGTAGAGCACCTCGACCTCGGAGCCGGCGCGGTACTTCTTCATGCGCACATCGGCCTCACGCGCGTCGTTCGTCTGAAACGGTGTGGGAGCCAGCGTGGTGCCGACGTACGAGACGCCGGCGACCTCGTAGCGAAACCGCACCGCGACGCCGAACCAACTCGACGACTCCCACTCGCCGTCTTCGTCTTGCGACATCGACTCGCCAGACGACAGCTTCGCCTCGAGCATGGTGCCCTTCGCCTTCGGCCACTGACGAATGCGCCGGCGCGTGACGACGTGCTTCACGCCCATGCCCGCGATGAGCGCGCCGACGAGGAAGAAGACGACGACGGCAGCGAGGCCAGCGAGCATCGGCGCAGCGTAGTTCAGGGCGTCAGCACGGCACGCGCGGCGACGGCATCTTGCTCGCTCGGGTACAGCGCCCACGCGAGCACCTTCGCGTTCGTCGTCACCGGCAGAATGCACCAACCGGTCTGGGTCATCAGCAGCGGCCCGTTCGGGTCGATGCGCGCGAGGCCGAACCACGACGTGTCCTGCAGGCGTGACGGCACGAAGTAGCAGGCGTGCGCTCCGAAGGCGATGCTGGAGCTGTCGAGCAGCGTGCCGATGAGCCAGTCTCCACCCGCGCCGCTGCACTCGGTCTGCACCGTCGTCTTCACCAGCACGAGCCGCTCACCCGGGCCGGGCACCAGGTCCATCTCGGAGCCCGTGTCGGCACACGTGTTCGTGCGCTTGAACACGAAGCTCGGGCCCGTTCGTACGCCAGCATCGAGACGAACTCCGGCGTCGACACCGGCATCGAGGCCAGCGTCACGGCTGGTGCCGGCGTCGACTGGGGCGAGACCGAATTCGTCGAGCAACCCCGAGCGACCACACCCACAGAGGACAAGGAAAAGCACCAAGCGCATCGAACGACCCGCTGCCATCGGCCCTCACACACCTGAACCCAGCCCGGCCACCTCGTCCAGCAGACTCAGGGTTCTCTGACGACTTTGCTCACGACGAAGTGCACCGGGCAGAAGCCGGTGAAGGCGCTGCTGATCATCACGACTGCCACGAGGCCGGTGAGCGCGTACCAGCGCGGGTCGAAGGCCTGCCCCAGCCCGACGCTCGCGAGCACCAGCGCGCCGACGATTCCGTCGTGAAGCTTCACCTTCTTCGTCATCAGCGGCATCACGACCTCCGGGAAGTGGCCAGCCGATGTAGCGCCCGGCGCGAGGGGAGCGCGGCGCAACGGTGAGAACCCGATTCCTGAAGGTGGGAATGCACGACACGCCCGAGTGAGAAAGCCACAGGGAGAACTCGCGTTCTCTTCCGTTTCAAGGCGGTGCTCTACCGTCTGAGCTACGACCCGGTGAGTCGGGTCGGCAGGAGTCGAACCTGCGGCATCCGAAGTGCGTGTGGGGCCTGCTCGGCCGGGCGTGTCGTGCCCCTCGAAGACGCCGCGGCACAGCTGCGCTGACCTGACCTTCGTCTCCCAATTCCCCCGTTCGGGTGGGCGCGCCGCGCGCTACGGTTCACGCCTCTTCACGCGGGGGAAACCACACATGCCCATCTCGAACGCCGTCGGAGTTCGTGTTCTCGAAGCGATGCGCGGCCAGGTGACACGCCGCTCCAATGGCTCGGTCGAAGCGTTCGCGTTCTCGACGACGCAGGTCATCGGCTCGCTGAACGCCTTCATCGCGGGGCCCTCGCACGTCTGTCAGGTCTCGGGCGGCACCGTGCAGTGGAAAGACGGGTTGTTTCCGCGGCGCTTCAGCATCACCGGCGGCACCATCGAGATGTTCCGGCCCACGACGCCGAGCCGGCGCGAGCAGGAGTTCGAGTTCAACATCGAGTTCACCGGGCCGGGCGGTGCGCCGTACCTGCTCAAGGGCTTCAAACAGCTGCGCGCTGACGGAGCCGTGCAGGCCCTCGACGCGCTCGGCGACCTCTCGACGTTGTTGAGCGTGACGGTGAGCGACCTCTCTCGCGGTGAAGTCATCGCCGACGGCGAGCTGCATGTCGCGCTGCCAGACCTGATGGACCAGCTCGGCTCGCTCGAGTTCCCGGGCTCGGCGTCACCCTTCGAGACGAAGCTCGCGCAGCAGGACTTCCTGGGCTTCATGAACGCGCGGCTCTCCGAGGTGTACTCGGTGGTGCCGCTCTTCTTCTCGGGCAGCCGCTCGATTCTCTGGCACCAGCAGCTGCTCGTGAGCCTGCTGCTCGACGTCTACATTCCCGGGCAGAAGGTGGCGACGCCGGCCGAGGTCATCGAGCAGCTCGAGAAGTACCTCGCCAACTCCTCCATCGACCTGGGCGCGCTGCTGCAGAACGTCGTCGGCGCGGCGGTCGACACGCTCGTCGGGCAGGCCCTCGGTCAGCTCGACGCGACGAAGCTGCGGCAGGTGGTTCGCGACGTGCTGAACAACCCGGTGAACACGGTGCTCGAGCGCGACCTGCGCTCTGCCGCGCACTCGCTGCACGTGGTGTTGATGGCCACGTACTACTCGTGCCCGAGCGTCGACACCTCCATCGGGTACGTGCGCGCGCCGACGTCTCCGGGCCCCGGCTCGCTCAAGCTGGCCATCAAACAGAAGCCGGTGGGCCAGTACGACGTGCTCATCGCAGGCTCGGGCGTCGCGGGCAGCCTGCTCGCCAACCGCCTCGCGAAGGCCGGCAAGAAGGTGTGTCTGCTCGAGGCAGGCCGGTACCACCACGAGCCCTCGTTCTCGAGTGGAGAGATTGACGGCCTCTCACGCACGTACGCGATGGGCGGGCTGCAGAACGCCCTCGACGTGGGCCGCCCGAAGGTCGACCCGGCGAAGTACCGCAACATCACCGTGCTGCAGGCGCGCGCGGTCGGTGGTGGTGGCCTGCACAACAACGCGGTGTGCTTCCGCCTGCCGAAGCCCATCTTCCAGCGCTGGGCGAACGTCGGCTTCCCCGTGAGCGAGAGCGAGCTGAACCGCGCGTACGACGCGGTGGCGGCCGAGCTCGGCATCATTCCCGCGAGTGAAGCGCTCGCGCCGGGAGCCCGGTTGAACCCTGCCCTCACGTACCTCGAGCAGGCGTGGGGCCCGGTGGCGAAGCACCCGCCCGCGCTGCCGAACGTGCCGGGGCTGTACGAGTGCAACGTGAACATCAAGCGCTCGACGTGCCGCGGCTGCGGGTACTGCAACCTCGGCTGCTCGTACGAAGCCAAGCGCAACAGCCTTCAGGTGCACCTCAAAGAGGGCCTCGAGACGGGCAACCTCGACGTCATCGAGCTCGCGCGGCTCTCCCGCTTCGAGCTGTCGGGCACGAAGGTGACGGGCGCGCAGGTGGTGCTGGGCGACGGCTCGCAGACGCTCTCGGTGAAGGCGAAGGAGTACGTCGTCTCGTGCGGGCCGATTCAGTCGTCGGCGGCGTTG
>JAEUJR010001093.1 GCA_016793585.1 Archangium sp. | reverse complement strand
CTCGATGACGTCGTTGCCGCCGACGCGCCGCACCTCGCGGTTCTCGAGCACGCGCAACAGCTTGGGCTGCAGGTCGGTGCGCAGCTCGCCGAGCTCGTCGAGGAAGATGGTGCCGCCGCTCGCGCGCTCGAAGGCGCCCGGGCGTGAGGCGACCGCGCCCGTGAAGGCGCCCTTCTCGTGGCCGAACAGCTCCGACTCGATGAGGTTCGGTGGAATCGCGCCGCAGTCGAGCACCACGAAGGGCCCGCGCTTGCGGCCTGACAGCGTGTGCACCGCGCGCGCGACCAGCTCTTTGCCGGTGCCCGTCTCGCCCTGCACGATGACCGACACGTCCATCGGCGCGATCTTGCGGATGAGGCCGAAGATCTGCCGCATCTTCACCGACTGCCCGACCATGCCCTCGAGCTCGCCGTCACGGTCTGGTTCGACCGTCACCTCTTCGTCGATGGGCGCGAACACCACCATCGTCTGGCCGGCGCGCACCTGGCTGCCGGTCGAGAGGTACGCGCGCTCGACGCGGCGCCCGTCGAGGAAGGTGCCGTTCGTCGAGTTGAGGTCGATGACGAGGTAGCCGCGCTCGGTGTACTGAATCTCGAAGTGGTGGCGGCTGGCGGCGCGGTCTTCACCGAGCACGAGGTCGTTCGAGGAGTGGGCGCCGACGCGCAGCCGCTCCTTGTCGCTGACCAGCTCTTTTCCCGTCTCGGGGCCCGAGGTGATGCTCAGCCGGCACTTGCGCACCTTGAGGGTGGTGCGGTTCTCGACGACCAGCGTGTGCGTCGTCGTGATGTAGGGCTCTTCGAAGGGGTCGAGCGCGCCCACTTCGCCGGGGCTGGTGAGAATCTCGTCCTGCGGGCTGTCTTTCGGCTGGTTCGACATCGGGAGCGCACGTTAGCGCGCACGCCGCGCGAAGAGAGGCGTTTCAACCGGGCCGGCCGACGTTTGTCGCAGGTGGGCTGATCACGCCCCATGCCATCGGCCGGTGAGTCTGCTCAACTCGCCGCTCGATGAAGTCTCTCCTGTTCGGCGCGTTCATCGAGTACCTCTCGCTCGACCATGGTGGCGCGAGGTGGCGCACGGCGACGGCGCTGCTCGTCTCGAACGCGCTCGTCATCGTCGGAGCGCTCTTCTTCCACTGGTCCTTCGGCGTCGTGATGTTCCTGTACTGGGCCGAGAACCTCGTCATCGGCGCGCTGCAGGTGCTGAAGATGGCGGTGAGTGCCAAGCGCTCCCGGCGGTGGAGGGAGTTCTTCTCGATGGCCCCCTTCTTCACGGTGCACTTCGGTGTCTTCACGGTGGGCCAGGGCATCTTCATGATGATGCTGGCCGGCCAGACCGGCTCGCGCGACGCGCTGCTCGACGAGCTGAGCCGCGCCCTCGACCCGAGGGCGTCGAGTCTGACCACGTTTCTCGAGGGCCTGTGGCCACCCTTCCTGCTCGCGGCGCTCTCTCACCTCTATTCCTTCTGGAAGCACACGGTTCGCGGCACGAGCGCGAAGCCGATGATGGACCTGATGTTCGAGCCGTACGGCCGCATCTTCGTGATGCAGTTCACCGTGCTGGGCGGCTTCTGGGTCATCAACACCTTCACCGACAAGGGCCT
>JAEUJR010001084.1 GCA_016793585.1 Archangium sp. | reverse complement strand
CTTCAGGAGCGACGATGGCTGGCTCGCACTGCTCGACGCCTGGCCGAGGGCAGCCGGTGAGCAGGAGGACTCCGATGATCAACGCGCTCCGCACGGCTGCACCTGACCAGCGCTTGCCAGCGGGAGTCAACGGCCGGCCATGCTACGGTTCGCGTCCATGTCGACCCCCCGCAAACCCAGGTCACTTCGTCCGCTCCTCGTCGCCTCTGCAGGGCTCGCGCTGCTCGGCGTCGGAGCGTGTGGCGGTGTCACCAGCGGCAACCTGCTCGCGCCGACGTGCCCCGACGGAGGCACCGACCTCTCGAAGTGCACCACGACCTCGACCGACGCGGGCACCGACGGTGGAACGCGAGACGGCGGCCCGTGAACAAGCGCGTCGCTCGCCCACTGCTCGTCGCGACCGCGGGGCTCGCGATGCTGTCGGTGGCCTGCAAGAAGGAAGGGGTCGTCACCGGTAACCTCATGGCGCCCGTGTGCGTGAAAGACGGGGGCGTGTGCGTCGACGACGTGCCGACTCCGCCGCCCGAGCCGAAGTCTGCCGACGCCGGCTCATGAAACCGGGAGAAGAACTCTTCGAGCTGAGCATGTGGGGCGGAGCGGTCGAACGCCGCTACCGTCAGCTGCGGCCCGAGGTCGAACGCCTGCCCTGGCACGACTTCGACGTCTCGAAGGCCACACCCGAGGCGCTGCTCTCCGCGCGCCGAACCTGGACGGAGGCCGCCTTTCAGGAACACCGCACTGGCGCCGCGTGTGCCGCTTCGTTGCAGGCGCTCATCGCCGCCCGTGCGCCCATCGACCTCGTCGCCATGGCCAGCCGCTTCGCGCTCGACGAGATGGTGCACGTCGAGCTCTGTGCCCGCCTCGCCCAGATGCTCGGTGGAGGCGCGCCGCTCGCCTACGACCCGAAGCACATCATCGCGCTGCCCTCGCCCGAGCTGTCTCCGAAGCTGCAGGCGAGTGAGCTGGTGATTCGAAACTTCTGCGTCGGAGAGGCGCTCAGCATTCCGATTCTGCGCGGCTCGTGGCACGCGGCGCGGCAACCGCTCATTCGCGCCATTCTCGCCCGCATCGTGAAGGACGAAGCGGCGCACGGTGCGTTCGGCTGGCTCTACTTCGACTGGGCGCTCGACCTGCACGACGACGCCGACCGGCTGCATCTCGCGAAAGAGGCCGCGCGCACCATCGACGCCGTCGTCTCGCGCTGGAGTGACATTCCCCTCATCGACAACGAGCACGACGACCAGCGCCTCGGGTGGATGGAGAGCCGCGCGTACCTCGACCTCGCGAAGCGCTCCCTCGACCGTGCGGTGCTGAAGCCCCTGCTCGAGCGTGGCATCGACCCGCGGCCACACCTGACGAAGTCGCTCGACGCGTGAAGTGGCGGTTCTGGGCCACCGGGCACCCGCTCGACCTCGCCGTCTTTCGCATCACGATTTCGGTCGTCGTGTTGATGAGCGCCGACGTCTGGGACGCGCCGACGTGGGCCAGCGCGGCGGTGCGTGCGCCCGTCGGTTGGGGCTTCGTCTCGACACTGCTGCCAGCGACTCATGACGCCGCGCTCATCGCGCTCGGGCTCGTCGTCGTCTTCACCTCGCTCACGTTGCTCGGCGTGTTCACCCGCGTGTCGTCGGTCGTCTCGGCGCTTTCACTCGTGTGGCTGCTCGGCGTGCCGCAGCAGTCGGGCGTGGTGCTGCACACACATCATCTCGTGTGGTTCATGGCGCTCGTCGCGTCGGGGCCGTCGGGTGATGCGTTGTCGGTCGATGCGTGGCGGCGCCAGACGAGCGTGGCTCCATCGGTCGCGCACGGTCTTCCCGTTCGCGCCGCGTGGCTGAGCATCGGGGTGCTCTTCTTCTTCCCCGGCGTGTGGAAGCTCGTCAGTGGCAGCGCGTGGCTCGAGCAGCTGCCGGCCCTCGTCGCGTGGAAGCGGTTTCAGCTCGGGCTGCCGCCGCTCGACGTGTCGCAGACCCTTCTTCGCGTGGGCGGCGTCGCGACCATCGGTTTCGAGCTGGGCTTCATCGGGTTGGTCGTCTTCTCGCGCACGCGGCTGCTCGGTGTCGTCGCGGCGTTCGCGTTTCACTTTGCCGTGCAGCAACTGCTCGGTATTCGGTTCTCGTCGTTGTGGAGCTGCTACCTCGTCTTCCTCCCGTGGAGTCGCTGGCTCGGCAGTCCCATCTCGGTGGTCGAGGGAAGACGGAGCGTCGTCGCTCCACTCGTCGTCGCCGGCGCGTTGCTCTCGGCGCAGGTGCTGACGGGTGTGCTCCTGAACGAGACGAGCTGGCCCGTCGCCTGTTACCCGACGTTTCGCAACCCGGCGCCGCAGGTCGTGCGGTGGCTCGAGCTCAAGACCGACGAGGGCGTCGTGCTGTCACTCGAGCGCATGCGCAGCGGCCCGCATCAACGCTGGTGGGGGCTCTCGGAGCGCACCGCCTGGGCCCCGACCCCCGAGGCGCTGAACCGGCTCTTCACGCAAGCCGTCGGTCGGCCGCGCAGAGACGGCGAAGCCGCCCGGTGGACGCTCGTGACCTTCACTCCTTCGACGAACGAGACGCGCCGCGAGCCTGCGTTGCCGTGACAGCGCGTGCTCGTTACTGCGCCGTCATGCGAATCACCGCCGTGACGACAGTGCTGCTGTTGACGGGCTGCTCCGACGTGTCGGGCATCGAGAACCGCAAGTCGTTCGGGCCCATCACGACGATGATCGACCTCTTCACCTCGTGTTCTCTCTTGAAGACCGACGTCGGGCCCGTGCTCTTCGACGCGTGCTGGCGCCCTGAAGAGCTGCGCGCGCGCCTCACCGAGAACGGCGTGAAGCCCGAAGACGTCGGCACGGTGCTGTTCACCCACGGCCATCAAGACCACGTCGCCGGCCTCGCGATTCTGCCCAATGCCCGCATCGCTGCGCTCGCTGCCGAGCAAGAGGTGTTGACGAAGTACGTCAAGGGCGATGCCACCATCGACGACGTGCTCACCGATGGGCAGGTGTTGCGCTTCGGCTCGACCGAGGTGCGCGTCTACTCGGTGCCGGGCCACACCGCGGGCAGCGCTGCGTTTCTCGTCGAAGGCGCGCTCGTGCTCGGAGACAACGCGCTCGTCACCGCGAAGGGCGCGCTCGGGCCGGTGCCCAAAGACCGCTCCGCCGACCCCGACTTGAACGTTCGCTCGATGGTCTCGCTGGCAGACCGGCTGAAGGCAGAGGAGCGCGAGGTGAAGTGGCTCGTGCCCGCACACAGCGGCGGCATCGAGGCGGGCAGCGCGCTGCAGACGTTCGCCGACGCGAACCGCTGATTCACCACTCTCGCGTGAAGGTCTGCGGTTTGCCCTTCGGGTCGGTGCAGGTGATGGCGTGCTTCGTCGCGTCCCAGACCAGCGAGTACGTCGCCTTCGCGCCCTTGAAGCGCACGCCCTTGCCGTCGAACTCGAGCGGCTGAAACGGCTTCGACTCGTTGCCGCGATAGAAGACGAGCGCGTCGAAGATCCACAGCTCCTCCTTCGACTTCGCGTCGACGTACTTCCCGCTCTGCGTCGTGGCGTTCGAGACGAGCGGCTCCCAGGTCCCGTCGGCGCGCAGCTTCTGTGACTCCGAGAACGTCACCTCCATCGTCTCGGGCAGCCCGCCGCCGAACG
>JAEUJR010001061.1 GCA_016793585.1 Archangium sp. | reverse complement strand
ACAAGGGAATCACCACCGCGAGCACGAGCACGTCGCGCGAGTGCCCTGGCCAGAACAACGTCGCGAACCACGCGGTCACGGCCGCGATGGCGCCACCGAGGAAGTTCTCGAGGAAACGCAGGCCCGGCTCCTGCTGCGTTCGCAACAACACCGCGCGCAGGAGCAGCCCGCCGACGCCGGCGATGAAGAAGTCACTGACGCCGCCGCCGAAGCTGACGGCCGCTCCCGCGCTCGAGCCGGCGCCCGCGAGCAGCTGCACCGCGACGGGCCACCGACGAGCGCCCGTCAGGCGCCGCAGCTCGACCCGCGCGTCGTTCACCGAGAGCGTGCGGTCGACGACGCGGTTCAAGACCTCGTCGAGCTTCGCGAGCCGCTCGAGGTCGATTCTCCATTCCTTCACGCGCACCATCGACACGGCTGGCGGCGTTCCTGTCGGCGTTCTCAGGCCCACGAAGAGCCCCGTCGGTACGGCGAAGACGTCGGCCTCGTGGCCTTCGTGGTGCGCGACGACGGTGAGCAGCTCCTCGAGGCGATAGCTGGGGCACCCCGCGGCCAGCAGCTCACTGCCGAGCTCGACCAGGTAGTCGAGCAGCAGGTGCGTCGGGAGCGGTTCGCGGGCGTCGGTCACGGCGGAGCAGCTTTACGTTGTACCATTCACGCGTGCGATTCCTTCTCGGCGTCACCCTGCTCTCTTCCCTCGCCGCGGCCGATGTCGCGCCCCGAAAACTCATGCGCAAACCAACGCCTGCTCCTGCTGCCGGCCCGATGACGCCAGAGCCCGAACGCACCTTCGCCGATGGCCCAGCCCTCGAGCCGAGTGAGGCGCTGCGAGCCTGGCTCGAGGCCCAGAAAGACGCGATGGGCCGACCCAGGCGCGTTCGGCTGCCCGTGCTGGTGACGATGACGTCGCCTCTCGGCATCGACAAGACGGGCCACGTCGGCAGCGCGAAGGGGCTCGCGCTCGAGCTCGACGACAGCTCGATGGGCGTGCCACTCGCAGACCACGTGCGCCGCTCGGCGAAGGAGGCGACGTCGACGGTGTTGCTGCTCGACGGCCTCGTCGACGGCAAGACGTTTCGCGTGTTGTGGGTTCAGCAGGTGACAGGCGCGGCTCCCACCGTCGCGAAGGTCGAAGTCACGAAGTGAAGAAGGCCCGAATCTCGTCGCGTTTGGCGAGCGCGTCGGCCCGTCCGAGGTCGATGAGCGTCTCGGCCCAGCCACCATCGAAGAGCAGGTACGAGGCGAGGTCGGCTTCCCACGTCGAGTTGGCGTCGGCCGCGCGCGCGAGCAGCCACTCGTAGAAGCGGCCCAGGTTCCACGAGCCCGAGTGCCGACGCAGGTGCTCGCCGGCCATCACGCCGATGTTCTTCGACGGCTCGAAGATGAGCGTCGGAATCGTGCGGTACGCCATGCCGCGGTCTTGCTCGAGCACGGCGTCGACGCGGGCGCGCGCGTCGGGCGTCAAGGCGCCGTCGACGACCTCCATCATGCGGTTGAAGCGCTGCAGCACCTGCAGGTCGTA
>JAEUJR010001043.1 GCA_016793585.1 Archangium sp. | reverse complement strand
CGCTCTTCGTGGTGGGGCAGGACTACTACCGCATGCCCGTGGCCTCGCGGCTCAACCACCCGGGCCACGCGTTCCTCAAGCCTGCAGGCCCCTGGGGCCACGGCGTCGGCATCGTCGCGACCCTCGTGATGATGTCGAACTTCGTCTACGCGATTCGCAAACGGTGGGAGCGGCTCAAGGGCTTCAGCACCATTCGCACCTGGCTCACCTTTCACCAGTTCGTCGGCTTCCTGAGCCCGCTCGTCATCGTCTTCCACGCCGCGTTCCAGACGAAGAACCAGCTCGCGACGCTCACCGCAGCCGCGATGACGGTGGTGGTCCTCACCGGCATCATCGGGCGCTTCCTCTACGGGCTGGTGCCCTCCGACGCGAAGTCAGACGAGTTCGACGCCGTCTCGCGCCGGTGGAAGCAGCAGGGGGAACGGCTCGAGGGTGAGGTGCAGCGGCTCGAGCTGCCCGAGTCGGTGCGCAGCATGCTCGACATGGCCGAGCACAAGCCGCCCGAAGACTCGCTGCTCGCCTTCTTCGCGCACCTGCCCAGGCGCTGGGTGAACGACTACCTGCGGCTGCGCCAGGTGTGGCACCTGTTCCCCACGCCGGCCCACGGCCGCGAGTTCCGAAAGGACTTCTCGGCGCTGCGGCGGCTGCAGAGCCAGGTCGCCTTCTTCCGCTCGCTCAAACGCGTCATGAGCGTGTGGCGCGTGTTCCACGTCGTGCTGGCGATTCTCCTCGTCATTCTCATCGCGGGGCACATCGGCGTGTCGCTGATGCTCGGCTACCGGTGGATTCTCAAGTGAACGTCCGTCGGGCCCTGCTGCTCCTCGCCGTGGTGGCGCTGCCTGCGCGCGCCGACTTGTTCTCGCCAGGCGACCTCGCGAAGGCGCACGGCAACCTCTCTGGCCTCGGCGCGTGCACCAAGTGCCACCCGGTGGGTGGGCAGCTCAGCCAGGAGGCGTGCCTCGACTGTCACACCGAGCTCGCCCCGCGCATCGACAAGGGCGCCGGCTTTCACGGCCGCATCACCAACGACAAGCGCGCCTGCGAGACCTGCCACCACGAGCACCAGGGCGAGAGCCACCAGCTCATCGAGTGGGGGCCGCAGGGCGAGAAGAGCTTCAACCACGCGAAGACGGGCTGGGCCCTCAAAGGCGCCCACGGGCCCGCGAAGTGCAACTCCTGCCATGTCTCGAAGTTCGTGCAGACGGCAACCATTCGCACGTTGATGGACAAGCGCCCCGAGACGCGCCTCGGCCTCTCGACCGTCTGCACCACCTGTCATTTCGACGAGCACCGCGGCCAACAGCAGGAAGACTGCGAATTCTGTCACGTCGAGAAGTCGTGGAAGCCGGCGCCCGGCTTCAATCACAACGACACCAAGTACCCGCTGCGCGGCAAACACGCGAAGGTGAAGTGCGCCGAGTGCCACCCCTCTGACAAGGACACCGAGCCCCACGGCGCGCAGCTGTTGGGCCCGAAGTCAGAGACGTTCTTGCGCTTCGCGCCCATCGACCACGCCAGCTGCCTCGACTGTCACAAAGACCCGCACGAAGGGCGCTTCGGGTTGCGGTGTCAGAGCTGTCACGTCACCGACGGGTGGAACGTGCTGCGCAACGTCAGCGGCGAACGCGCCTTCCACGAGAAGACCGACTTCCCCTTGAAGGGGGCGCACCTCGACGTCGACTGCAAGACCTGCCACGGCCCGTTCCCCGGCATTCCGGCGAAGTTCAAGGGGCTCAAACACGAGACGTGCGCAGACTGTCACCCCGATGGCCACGAGGGGCAGATGGGGCAGGTCGGCAAACCCGCGCTCGACTGCAAGGAGTGCCACACGGAGCAGGGCTTCACGCCCGTCATCTACGGCTTCGAGGCGCACGCGAAGACGCGCTACCCGCTCGAGGGCGCGCACCAGGCCATCGCCTGCAACAGTTGCCACGAGAAGAACGAGGCGCTGAAGGCGAAGGTGCCGAAGGCCACGCTCGTCGACTTGAAACGACGCGGCCGCCAGGAGCTCTTCAGCTTCGCGGCGTTCGACTTCACGAAGCCGCTCGAGACCTGCGAGAGCTGCCACGCCGACGCGCACAAGGGGCAGTTCAAAGAGGTCGCGAAGGGCTGCGTCGCCTGCCACGACGTCACCAGCTTCCGCCACATCACGTTCGACCACGACAAGAACTCCCGCTTCGCGCTCGAAGGCGCGCACGAGAAGGTCGCCTGCTCGAAGTGCCACACCGCGCCAGGGCCGAACCAGCCCGTTCGTTACAAGCCGCTCGAGGTGACCTGTCGCTCGTGCCACGCCGACGAGCACGCTGGCCAGTTCGCGAAGGCCGGGCCCGTCGCGTGTGAGAAGTGCCACGGTGAGAAGGCCTTCAAGCCGTCGAAGTTCGAGCACAAGCCGCCGTTCACCGAGTTCCTCCTCGACGGAGAGCACGCGAAGGCGAAGTGCGAGTCGTGCCACCGGAAGGTGCCCGTCGGCAACGGCGTCACCACGGTGCAGTACAAGCCGCTGCCCACCACGTGTGAAGGCTGTCACGCCGACTTCCACGAAGGCGCGTTCAAGGGGTTCGAGCCATGACGCCGCTGGTCCTCGTGCTCCTCGCTGCCGCGCCTGACGCAGGGGTCTCGAGCGCCGACGCGGGGCGCCCGTTCGTGCTGCCTTCGCTGGGCGCGATGATGGCGAAGAAGGGGCACGCAGGCGACACGGCCTGCGCTTCGTGCCACGGCACCACGGGGTGGACGGACGTTCGTTTCAACCACGACCGCACGGGCTTTCCGCTGACCGGTCAACATAAACATGCCGTCTGCAAGTCTTGCCATGTGCAAGATTTCAAGACGCCGCTCGTGCGCGCCTGCGCGGGGTGTCACCGCGACGTGCATGGTGGAGATCTCGGGGCTCGCTGCGACGGTTGTCACGACACCGCAGACTGGAACTCGCGGCTCGACGCCGAAGCGCACCGGCGCAGCAACTTTCCCCTCTTTGGCGCGCACGCGAGCCTGCCGTGCGTCGAGTGCCACGCCGAGGCCAGGGAGCGCCGCTTCTCGCGCGCCACCGTCGACTGTGCCGGCTGCCACCTCGCCGACGCCGCCCGCACCCGTGGCCGCGCGGCCGACCACCTCGTGCTCGGCTATGAGCTGCGCTCGTGCCGCGAGTGCCATGGCCCGCTGCGCTTCTCGCCCGCCTTGATGCCCGACCACGACCGCTGCTTCCCCATCAACGGCGGCCCCCACGCGGGCATCGGCTGCCAGGCCTGCCACACCTCGCTCGCCGGAGCGGGAACGCCGGGGCTGTGTCGCACGGGCACCGCCGCCTGCGCCTCGTGCCACACGCACCAGTGCACCGGGCCCAACGGCGCGACCGAGACCGATCGCCAGCACGCCAACGTCGTCGGCTACCAGTGCGACAGCCAGCGCTGCTACCAGTGTCACCAGCCCGCGGGAGCGCTGCCATGAGCCGCCTGCTCGCGCTCCTGCTGCTGCTCGCGCTCACCGCCGAGGCCGGCCCGAAGAAGGGGCCCGCGCGAACTCAGCCGAGACCGCCGCCGCCGCCCGCGAAGCCGAAGGTGCCGCTGCTCAAGTCGAGCGGCGAGGTCACCTGGGCGGGTACCGAGTTCGCGTTCGTCGACCGCGGCAGCGCCGACGGCGTCGAGGTGGGCAAACCCCTGCTGTTCACGCGCGCCGGCCGCTCGTCGGGCAGCTGCAACGTCGTGTCGGTGTCGGAGCACTCCGCCCGCTGCACGGGGCTCAACGTTCGGGTCGGCGACCGGTTCAACGTGTCTCGCGAGCAGCCCCCGCCGCCCGAGGGCCCGAAGCCGTTGCCGACCGAGGCCGAGCTCAAGCGCCGTGGCGCCCTGGTCGAGTCGAACGAGTGGGCGCTGAGGGCCTTCGACGGCGCGCGCGGCCTCGGCGAAGGGCTGCACGCGAACGTCGCCATTTCGCACACCACCTTCTTCAACGCGACGACGCTGAACGTGCCGACGAACCTGCAGCGCGTCGACGCCACCGTCATCGACTTCGAGATCTACAAGGGCCTGCGCGCTTCGGTCGACGTCACGGTGCTCAACTTCAGCAGCCGGCCCGACGCGCCTCGCACCGTCTACCAGCAGACGCCCGTGCTGCTCGTGCGCCAGCTCGAGCTCGGCTTTCGTCGCGCCGACCTGCCGTTCTCTGCCGCCCTCGGCCGTTCGTGGTTGACGACAGGGCCCAGCCTGCTCGTGCTCGACGGCGCGCACGCGACGTACCGCCTCGGCGTCGTCGAGCTCGGCGCCTTCGCCGGCCTGCTGCCGGACGGCGGGCGGTTGACGCCCTCGTTCAGCCAGTGGAGCGCCGGCGCCTTCTCACGTGTGCAGCTCGCGACGGGCGAAGGCTCGGCGGCCACCATCGTGCAGCTCGCCGGGCGCGCGGGGTACGCGCTGCGAGACACCGTCGGGTCGCGCTTCGAGGCGGCCGTCGGGGCCGGGTTGTGGGCGGGCACGACGTTCGACGCCAACGCGTCGGTCGAGGTCGGCTACGGAGACAACCAGGCGCCTGCGGGCATCGACGCGGCGCGGGTCGACCTCGGCTACCGGCCCACCGAGAAGCTCACGCTCTTCGCGTCGGGGCGTTACCGCGGGCTGCCCGTCAGTGGGCTCACCGAGGTGGGCCTCATCTCTCCCGGGCTGCGCGCGCTGCACGCCGACGCGATGGGCAGCTACGAGGTGAGCCCGGGCGTCATCGTCGGCCTGCGCGGCGGCGTCGCGAGCGACTTCCATTCTTCACTGCTCCAGGCGCGCTTCGGCCCCGAGCTCACCATGCCGTCGATGTTCGGTCTGCCGCTCGCCCTGGGCGTCGGCTACACCGAAGAGCTCGGCTGGCTGCGGGGCCGCACGGCGTTCCTCTCGTTCGGCATCTCGGCGGGGAGCGTCTTTCGGGTGACCTCGCGCACCAGCCTCTTCCACCAGCAGCCGGTGGCGGGGGCCGAGGGGCTCGCCAGCGCCGAGATCGGCCAGTCACTCGCCATCGAGGTCGCCCCCTGGCGCTTCTTGCGTGCCCGCGTGCTCGTCATGGGACGGCAATCGGCTGGCGAGCGCTTCGCGCCATTTGGCAGCATCGGCGGGCAGTTGTCGGGTTCGTTCTGAGAGGCACACCATGGCGCACATGTCAGGCGTGGCCGACGGTGACCTCGGCCAGTCCATTCCAGTCACGGCGTTTCTCGTGAGGCTCCCCCGCATGCGCTTGGCTCGAGCTCTTCAGATGGTGCTGGTGGTCGCGGCCGTCTCTGGCTGCCCCACGACGCCTGGTCCCACCGTGCCGCTCACCCGGGTGAGCGCCGACGACCACCCCTTCTTTCCCATCGCCGCGTCGCTCGACGGCGGCCACAGCATTGGCCGTGGCTCACCGCTCGACGGGCCGGTCACCTGCGAGTCGTGCCACACGTCGGCCACCGCGGGCTTCACCGAGTACTCGTGCACGCAGTGCCACACGCACGCCGACCCCATCAACCTGCTGCTGCATCGGGGCGTGGAAGACGCGGGCTTCGTCGCCGACGACGCGGGGGTGGTGAGCATCGCGAGCAGGGCGTGCGTCTCGTGTCACCCGAAGGGTGAAGAGGTGGTTCCGCCGTACTCGCACACCGGCATCGCGCCGAGCGACATGACGTGCTCGCTCTGCCACGCCGAGTCGACGGCCTTCGCGGCGCTGCCCAAAGAGGGCTTCGTTCATCGCGAGACGGCCGGCGCCGACTGTGGCGGCTGCCACGTCGTCACCTCGTGGGCCGAGGTGCGTGGCGCGCCAGACGGTGTGTTCGACCCCGAGCTCAACCTGAACGTCGACACGCTGGTGCCCAGCTTCTCGGGCACCTCCATCACCGCGGTGCGGCCGGTCGTCGAGGTGCTGCAGCTGCCGATGAAGCACAGCAGCCGCACGCTCGACGCCGGCTACGTCGGCTCGTGCGTCAACTGCCACTCCGAGGCGGGCTCCAACGTCTACTACCCGGCGCTGCTGCATTCGTCGCTCGCCAACTCGAACCAGCCCCAGCCGACGACGTGCGCTGATTGTCACGAGCGCCGCGACCCCTCGACAGGAGAGCCCGGCACCCGCCCGACGGGCTTCGTCGGCCCTCTGGCCACCCGGCCCGCGCGCACGCCAGCGAGCGGCGAGATGCGCCACGACGCGCTGACGTGGCCTGCCGACGGCGGCTCACTCATCGTCACCGCCGATTGCAGCACCTGTCACCGCGCGCCTGGCGTCGACGAGGCCACCTGGCAGACCGGCCGCACCGACGCCGGGCTCGTCTTCCACGCTTCGCTCACCGCGGCAGGGCTGCCGCAGCCGACCTCGTGCCTCGACTGTCACGCCAACACGCGGCCGACGGCGCTGCTCACGTCGATGAACGCGACGGTGCCCGCGGGGCTCTCGTTCGACCACCAGAGCGCCGACCTCATGGGCGACTGCGCGGGCTGTCACACCAGCACCAGCGTGTGGAGCGGCGCGAAGTTTCACCCGGTGGGCGCCACCACCCCGTCGACGTGCATTCCTTGTCATGCGCAGGAGCGCCCCATCTCGACCGCGAACTGGATGTCGCCGAACTGGCAAAACAAGCCGTTCGACTTCGTGACGAGCGACGCCGGCGTCACCCACGGCGCAGGGCAAGACTGCGTCATCTGCCACGCGGGCCCGGGCTCGGGCATGTGGGGAACCACGCAGAACTGGCAACGCGGGCACTTCCCGCACGGCCCGACCTCCATCGCGGCGCAGGGCTGCCTCACCTGTCACACCTCACAACGCCCCGACCTGCTCGCGGGCACCACGCCGGCCGCCATGGCCACGCTGCTGGGCTTCGACCACCGCGCCAACGGCACCGGTGAGTGCGGCGCGTGCCACCAGGCGACGGTCGTCGCCAATCGCTACAACGACTACTTCAGCGCCACGACCGGCATGCTGCCCGGCGGCGACTGGCGCGGAGGCACCTCGTACCCCGGTGACTTCCTCATCACGTCTCCTGGTCAGTTCGTGAACCTGACCACCTACCGACTGCAGCGCGCGACGCCCACCGCGCCCGTCACCGGCATCACCACGCAGGCCGTCACGCTGCCGAACGCGATGAAGCACACCTCGTCGGTCATTCCTGCACAGGTGAACCCTGGCAGCGCGACGATGCCGGTCAACACGACGTGCTGGCATTGCCACACCAACACCAACGGCATGGTGACGGCGTACTCCAACGGCATCTTCCACCGGGCGCTGACGACCTACTCGATGAACCCGGGCGGCGCCGTCACGCCGCTGCCGCAGCCGACGAGCAACTGCCGCGACTGCCACGCGCAGATGCTGCCGCCCGACGTGGTGCAGCGCTCGGCGAACCCGCTGTTCTCGATGGATCACCGCGCGCGCTTCACGGCCACCGTCAACATCGGCGGCACGATGGCGAGCAGCGTCGACCAGCTCGACTGCAGCGCCTGCCACCGCACCACCGGCACCGCGTGGACCGACGGGCGCTTCCACTCCAACATCGGCACCGCGACGCCCGCCGATTGCACCCAGTGTCACTACCCGCTCATGGCCAGCGCGCAGGCCGACGTGACGACGATGACGCGCTTCGCGATGCGGCATCGCTCGGTGCAGGTGTCGACGCAGACGTGCACCACCTGTCACGCCATGGCGTTCTCGAAGGCCTCGATGATGCCCACCGCCGCGACGCTGTGGAGCCCCGGCCAGTACCACGCCAACGCGATGCCTCAGGCGCGGGCATGCGTCGATTGCCACGCCATCACCGAGCCCGCCACGGCCACGCAGGGCACCACCGCCTACGTCTTCGCCAGCGGGGGCGGTTCGACCACCAACGGCAACCAGTGGATGAACCACACCGCGGCGTCGGTCGTCGGCCGTGACTGCTCGACGTGTCACACCATCGACGCGCAGCCGAACGCCATGTGGAACAAGGCGACGCGCTTTCACACCTTCGTGCCGACCGTCACCGCGTGCTCGGTCTGCCACGGCACGGGCAACGGTCGTGGCACCGTGCTCGGCACCAACAACAACCTGCCCAACGCGCCCACCAACACGGCGACGCTGACGACGTTCACCGGCGCGCCGACGGTGAGGGCCCAGATGAACCACGCCGACCTCAACGCCACCGGCCACGACTGCAACTTCTGTCACACGCAGCAGGGCACCTCGACGATGCCGGCCATCATGGGCAAGGAGTGGGCGCAGGCGCGTTTCCACGCTCGCTTCACCACCGCCACGCCGCTCATCTCGAACGGCACGACCGCGCGCTGCAGCAACTGCCACATCAACGAGAAGCCGGGCGCGACGTACACGACGTTCGATCACTCGGCCATCACGGGAGCGCAGACGAGCGCCGACTGCTCCACCTGCCACAGCTACCCGGGCCTCGCGATGCTGCCCGCGTCGCCGACCCCGAACTGGAAGGGCGCTGCCGCGATGCCCGCGTTCATCTCGGTGGGTGGGTTCACGATTCCCGTCCCTCCGGCTACCGCAGCCGGCACGGTGCAGGGGGGCATCGCCAACCTGCCGCACCCGACCGTCGCCACGGGCGTCGCCTGCACCACCTGTCACGCCCAGGCCAATGGCGGTCGTCGGGCGACGGGCTACCCGCACACCTCGACGCTCATCGCCAACAACTGCAATGCCTGCCACGAGTCGGGGAGCGACCTGGTCGGTACGGCCTGGAACAATGCCACCACGAGCAGCGCGGGCGCCGGCGACACGCGGCCGTACACGCTCACGTCAGTGGTGCCGACGTTCAAAGGCAATACACGAAGCTGCAATTACCCGAAGCACTTCTACCCAATCGATTGCAAGCAGTGTCATAAGTTGCCGGCGGGCAATGCGCCGGTGACGACGGGTGCGGCGTACACGGCCGCGTGGAAGTTTCAGCACACCGAGTCGAAGATGACGCGACCTGGAACGTGCAATACGTGCCACGCCGGCACCTGCAACCTGCCCGACTAGAGCGCTTCAGCGGCCAGTGCTTCTCGACTCAGCGCGTGCGCTTCGTGGCCGCCTCGTGGGTGGCGTGCGCTCCGCTGGCGGTCGGCGAAGACGCCGGCCCCGTCGAGTCGAGCGTGAACGCGTCGTCGAGCGGCTCCGAGCTCAGACACTTCCGGCGCACGCGGTTGCCGCTCCGCTCGCAGTTGTGCCCATGACTCAGCGGCAGAACCGCTCCCACGCCTCGGGAATCGGCCCGCCCATCAGCTTCTCGGCCGACGCCTTGTCGAGCAGCACGAAGATGAAGTCTCCGGTGAAGCACGCTTCACCGTTCTGCCGCAGCACCACCGACGACTTCACGACACGGCGGTTCTCTGAGACGACCGTGCCGCGCGCTTCGACCTCGACGCCGATGCGCACCGCCTTGTGCAGGCGCGCCGAGAACGACGTGGTGAACCCGAACTTTCCAGTCTTCGCGATGACGGCCCACGCCGCGGTCTCGTCAGCCAGCGTCGACACGAGCCCGCCGTGCATGATGCCCACCGGCCCCTGGTGCAGTTGGCCGGGTACGAAGCGCGTCAACACGTCTTCGCCGTCGCGCTCGTACTTCAGGTGAAACCCGTGCGGGTGCGTGGGGCTGCAGCCGAAGCAGGGCTGCCCTTCGCCGAACAGCCGCCCATCCAACGGCTCGATGCGCTCGTTCATCTCACTCTCCCATCACCTTCACGATGACGCGCTTGCGGCGCTGTCCATCGAACTCTGCGTAGAAGACCTGCTGCCACGGCCCGAGATCGAGCTGCCCCTTCGTCACGGGCACCATCACCTGGTGATGAATCAGCAGCGACTTGAGGTGCGCGTCGCCGTTGTCTTCGCCCGTCTGGTGATGCCGGTACTCGGGGTTCTCTGGAGCGAGCTTCTCGAGCCACTCCCAGATGTCTTCCCAGAGCCCGGGCTCGTTGTCGTTCACGAACACGCCCGCCGTGATGTGCATCGCCGAGACGAGCGCGAACCCCTCTTTGATGCCCGCCTTCTTCACGAGCTGGGCAACGGTGTCGGTGACCCGCACCAGCTCGCGCTTCTTCTGCGTCTCGAACCACAGGTACTCGGTGAGCGTTTTCATGGCGCGTTCGAATGTACCCGCGCACAAGATGCCGACCATGCGTTTCGAGGGATTCCCCAAAGGCGGCGTCGACTTCTTCCGTGTGCTGTCGGTCAAGCAGGACCGAGAGTGGTTTCAGCAACACAAGGCCGACTACCAGGCGCTGTGGGAGACACCGATGCGCGCGTTCCTCGTCGAGGTGAAGGCGGCGCTCGCGAGCACGTTTCCCCAGTCGGTGAAGGCCGAGACGAAGGTCTTTCGCATCTACCGCGACACGCGCTTCTCGAAGGACAAGTCGCCGTTCAAGACGAGCATCAGCGGCATCGTTCCGCTCTACCCGGGCGGCATGATGGAGCGCGTCGGCTTCTACTTCGAGTTCGGCCCGTCTCCCTTCGTCGCCGCCGGCCGGTGGATGATGGAGCCGCTCGTGCTGAAGCGTTTTCGCAGGCTCGTCGCCGACGAGAAGACGGGCGCTCCCTTCGCGAAGGCGGTGGCGCAGGCCGAGAAGCAGGGCTTCACCGTGTCGTCGCAGCAGCAGCTGACACGCGTCCCGAAGCCGTGGGCGAAGGAGCACCCGCGCGAAGCGTTGCTGCGGCACAAGGGCTTCGCGTTCTCGTTCCCCGAGCCCACGTTCGCGCAGCTCGAGTCGCCGAAGCTCGTCGGCCAGGTGGTGAAGCAGCTGAAGCTGATCGCCCCGGTGATGAAGTGGGTCGAGAGCGCCGCGAAGGGCAAGCCGCCGTCGTTCCGCTGAGCGCTACTTCGCGCAGCCCTTCTTCACGAGCTGCACGCGGCGGTTCTTCGCGCGCCCCAGGTCGGTGTCGTTGTCGGCGATGGGCACCGTCATGCCGAAGCCCGCCGAGGTCAGCCGCGAGGCCGCCACGCCGTGCGCCTTCAGCCAGTCGAGCACCGTCTTCGCGCGCGCAGTCGAGAGCTTCACGTTGTAGTCGGCGTCGCCCTTGTTGTCGGTGTGGCCCTGCACCTCGATGTCTCCGCTGACGGCCTTGAGCGTCGCGGCGGCCTTCTCGAGCAACGGCGTCGACTCGGGCTTGAGCGTCGCTTTGTCGAAGTCGAAGGTGACGCCGGTGAGCGGCAGCTGACACTCCTTCGTGAGCTTCGTGGCCCAGTCTTCGGCGCCGACGTCGGTCGTGAGCAGGCTCAGGTTCGCGCCGTACTCGTAGTCGGCGACCGCCCAGACGTCGCGGCCGTCTTTCGTGTAGTGCGCGATCACCTTGCCGAGGTCTTCGTTCTTCGTCGGCCACAGCACGGTCCAGCCCGCGGCCGAGAGCGCGGCGCGATAGGCGAGGGTGAAGTCGAGGCCCGAGAGGGTCTTCGGGCCTTTGTAGGCACGGCGGAAGGCGCCGTTGCCGACGAGCTGAACGTCGTCTCCACGGCCAGGTGGCGTGACGTCGAGCGGGTCGTCGGCGTGGCCCTCGCTCGTGCGCGTGCTGCCGGGAGGCGGCGTGAGCCATGGCAGGTCTTGGTCGCTCTTGATGGTCTCGGGCTTCTTCCCCGGCGCCTTCAGCGTCAGCGCCGTGGGCGTTCCGCCGAGCTCGACGACTGCATACCTGAGCTGGCCGGTCGGGCCCTCGATGCTCACCGTGGCGTTCCACTCCTTCGCGCCGCGCTTCTGCGTGAGCGTGAACGCGGTGTGCTCCGGGTGCTCGTAGCGCGTCGTCCAGCCCGAGGCCTTGAACGACGCCGCGAGCGCCTTCGCGATGCGCTCCTCACTGCCGTTGTAGAAGCCGAGCGCCTTCTCTCCAGCCGCCGGCGTGTAGAGCAGCCACCGTGTCCAGTGGTGGCCGCGCACCGTGCTCTTGCCCGACGCCTGGGGAAGCTCGACGTCGGCGAAGGTCTCTTCGACGAGCTCCTGTGACTCGGCGAGGCCCACCTGCGGTGGAAACTTCACCCAGTCGGGAAAGCCGAAGTCGGCGAGCGCGGTGGTCGAGAGCAGGGCACACAGCAGAGCGGGGAGGCGCATGGGCTGACGTTCTAGTCCGCGGCGTGGGCCTCGTCGTGTCGAACGGCGCCGTCACGATGGCTCCGTGCCCCGTCGATTCGTGTGCACCTGGAGCATGAGATCGAGCAGCCGCTCTTCCTGGCCCGCGACGCGGTGTTCGAGATCGACGAGCGCCTGCTGCGCCCGCTCCAGTCGTCGACACAGCTCGAGCACGTGCACCCGCAGCTCCGACTCCGCGACCTGCAAGTGGGTCTCGATGAGCTCGAGCAGCGAGCCCAGCTCGAGCTCGGCCGAGGGCTTCATCGGAAGAGCGTGCCGAGCGCGTTCAACGCGCCCTGCACCATGGTGCCGACGGCCTGGCCGATGAAGCCGAGCGCGTTGCCCACCGACGACGCGATCATTCCCGCGCCACGCACCACGAGCCCTGCGCCACCGGCGAGCGCGCCACCCACGGCCGCGAGCCCGCCTTGCGAGATTCCCCGCTCGGCGACATCGAGCAGCGTGTCGCCCGCCTGTTGCAGCGCGAGCCCCGGCACCGAGAGCAGGCTGCCGACGGCGCCGAACAGGGTCGAGGTCGCTCCTGCGGCGAGGCGCCCGAGCCCCGCGACCAGCTTTCCGGTGACGAGGTTGTCGATGCCCCGCGCGAGGTTCTGCGTTCCATCGGCCACCGCCATCACGGCCTGCACGTCATCGGCGGTCGTCGTCGGCAGCGGCTTCGCCTTCGCGCGGTCGATCAGCAGGTACGCGCAGTCGTAGCCCGTCGAGACGCCGCCGAGCCGCTGGTCCTTCCACAGCAGCTCGAACTGCTCGAAGCGCAGCACCTCACGGGAGCCCCACGGGTTTTCGTACTCGACCCACCGCCGGCCCATGGAGTCTTCCCAGGCGCGCGTCACGCGCATCCAGTGCGATTCGAAGTCAGACCGATCGCCGGGCAGCATGTCGCCGTTGGGCCTGTCGTAGCCGCCGACGTCGGTCATCACGAGCACACCACGCCCGGCCTGCGTCTCGCGCTCGAGGTCGAAGAACGAGCCGTGGTTGTACATCTGCGCCTGCAGGCCACGCGACCGCGCGCCGTCGAGCAGGGTGCCGGGGGAGGTGCCGAAGCTCCACGGGCGCAGCTCGGCGTCGAGCTGCGTCCAGTCCTGGGTTGCGCGCCCGAACTGCCCGAGCGCGAGCCACAGCGACAGCGGGCCGCACGCGTTCGTCTCGCCCTGCGCCACCCCGATGTCGTCGCTCGTCACCAGCGCCTGCCGCGACTGCTGCACCGTGCCCGCCTTCGACACGGGAACGTCGCCCGTGGCCGCCTCGAAGACCTCGACCGTGTTCACCTCGGCGCGCGTAGGGCGCGCTTGAATGCGCCTCGCCGCCACCGTCTCGTCGCCGCCCACCTGCACCACCCCACCGCCCTGACCGATTCGCATGTGCTCCCCCAAAGAACTGCGAGTGTGAGGGAGCCCTGAGCAGCGGTTGTGCCAGTGCGCTGATCGCCGACGATTCGCAGGCTTTCCGAGAGGGCGGTGGTGAAAGGCCCTGCGCCCGTGGACTCCAGTCTCGTTCTCACGTTCTGAAAACCGCGAAAAATTCCGCGCTTACGGTTGCGATGGTACCTTCCCGTCCCGCATCCCCGATGGCTGAGAGAGACACCACATCTTCGAGCGCCCGAACGCCCGGCCCCGAGCTGCGGCTGCTCGATCGCCGCGCGTACGTCGGCTTCCCTGCGGTGACGTTGACGCCGGGCGTGGAGATCGTCGACTTCGCGCTGTCGATTCCCGACGTGACGTTCCCGCTGAACGTGTCGGGCGGCGCGGCGAAGTACCAGAAGAAGAAGCTCGACTTCGGGTTGCTCGAGCTGTCGGTGAGCGCCGACGTGATTCAGCGCGCGGTGCAGTCGGTCGCGGGCAAGCTGCCCGAACTCGACGACGTGAAGCTGCACTTCCGGCCTGGCTCGCTCGAGGTGCAGGCGCGGCTGCGTGGGCCCGAGCGTGCGCCGCTCACCTTCAAGGTGGCCTTCGACGGCGATGGCGATTCGCTGGCCGTCTACTTCTACGACGTTCGATTCTACTCGTTCAGCACCACCGCCGCGGCGCGTGTTCCCGCGCTGGTGAGCGAGGCCATCAAGTCGTTGTCGCTCTTGCCTGACGTCGAGCGGCGCGGCGCGAACGGCTTCACCACGAAGATTCTGCCTCAGCTCGTCGAGCAGGCCGCGGTGGGCCGTGGCTACAAGATGCCCACCCTCGATCAGGCGCGGCTGTCGGAAGCGCTGGTGTCGTCGAAGGGCGTTCGGCTGCGCTTCTCGTCGGGCGGGCTGCCGCCGCCAGCTGCGTTCGACGAAGAGCTGCTGCTCACGCTCGAAGGGGCGCGCGCGTTCGCCGACGCCGAAGAGCTGGTCGCGCAGGGAAAGCTGGCAGAAGCCCGTCAGGCGTATCTGCGGTTGGGAGACGCCACCGAGGCCCACCCGTTCGCGGTGGAGCGGCTGCTGACGTTGCTGGTGGCCGACCCGCAGGCGCACGAGCTCGCGCTCGACATCGCGGCCTCACTCGCGCGTCGCCGTGAGAAGAGCGCCACCGCCATCTGGGCCGAAGCCGTCGTTCGCGAGAAGCGTGGGGAGTTCGCCCGCGCCTCGGAGCGGTTCCTCGCGCTCTGCAACCTGTCGCGCAAGCACCAGGAAGAAGCGGGCGCGTTCTTCTCGGCCGAAGCGGCGGCGAGATCGTCGCGTGACGCGGCTCCGCAGATGGCCGTGCGCGCGCTGCACGAGATGTTGGGCCTCAAGCCCGACCACCTGCCGTCGCTCAAGGCGCTCGCGCGCGCGTCTGACCAGGCGAAGGATCGTGCGGGCGCGATTCGCGCGTACCGTCGCCTCGCGGCGCTCGCCCGTGAACCGGCTGAGGCCGCCGATGCGCACGTTCAGCTCGCGCGCCTGTGCGCCGAGACCGAAGACGACATCGCCGGAGCACGGCTGCATTGTGAAGCGGCCCTTCGCCTCGCGCCCGACCACCCCGAAGCGCTGCTGCAGCTGGGTGAGCTGTGCTTCCGCTCGGGTGAACACCTTCGCGCCATCAAGGCCCTCGATCGGCTGCGTGAGGTCGCGCTCGGTCGCCACGAAGTCGATCGCATCGGCCGCGCCAACCTGCTCGCTGGTCGCGTGTGGGAGTCGGGGCTCAAGCAGCCCGAGAACGCGCTGCTCCGGTATCGCGAGGCGGCGTCGCTGCTGCCAGGAGACGCCGAGCCGCTCTATCTCGCTGCGCGCGTCTCGGAGTCGCTCAACAAGGTGCAGGAGGCCGTCTCGGGCTACCAGCAGGCCATCGAGCTCGCCGGGCCTTCGCCGTCGTCGCCTGCGCTGCGCACCGCCGCCCACCAGTCGCACCACGCGCTCGCTCGCCTGCTGAAGACGAAGCTGGGAGAGCCGGCGCGCGCGAGAGATCACCTCGAGCTGGCGCTCGCCCTCGACCCGACCGACGCGGCGGCGCTCGACGAGCTGCTCCCGTACTTCCGCGCTGCGGGCAAAGCCGTCGAGCTCGCCGACGCGTGCGAGAAGGCCGCGGCGGTCATCGACGATCCGCTCCGTCGCGCGGCGCTCTGGGCCGAAGCGGGCGAGCTGTACCGTGGCCGCCTCGGTCAACCGGAGCGCGCCGAACGGCTGCTGTCTCAGGCGCTCGAAGCCGACCCGAAGAACCGCCTCGCGCTCGAAGGCATGTTGTCGCTGGCCGAGAGCCGTCGCGATGGTGGCCAGCTGTGCCGCTCGCTGCGCGCCCTCGCCGAGCTCACGCCCGAGCCGAAGGAGCGCGTTCGTTATTACCGCCGCCTCGCCGTCGCGGCGCGCGACCTCGCGTTCGATCTCGACCTCGCCGTACACGCGTACCGCGAAGTGCTGCGCGTCGAGCCCGAAGATCTTCCCGTGCTGGGTGAGCTCGCCGCCCTCGAGCGTCGTCGCAGCGACATGGCTGGCCTCGCGTGGGCCCTCGAGCAGCGCGCGAAGGCATCGGAGGCCGCTGGCGACAAACGGCTCGCAGCTGCAGCGCTGCGCGAACTCGGTCAGGTGCTCGACGTTCGCCTCGGCCGGGCAGGGGAGGCGTTGGTCGCGCTCGAGAAAGCGGCGCGGCTCCACCCCGACCCGAACGCGCTGCTCGAGCTCGCGAACCTCTGCTTGCGCCTCGAGCGAGCACCCAACGCGCGCCGGGCCCTCGAAGACACGCTCGCGCTGCTGCCGAAACACGCTCCGCCCGAGAAGCTCGCCGAAGTGCGCGCCCGCCTCGGCCGTGCCTGTGAGCTGCTCGGAGACAAGGACGCTGCTCGAGAGAACTACGCGCTCGCGTTCCCGCTCCGCCGCCTCGACGACGAGCTCTCGGGCCGCCTCGAGGCCCTCTACGTCGAAGGCCGCTTCACCCGCGAGCTCACCGACCTCTGGGCCTCTCGCGCGCAGGCGTTGCTGCAGGCCGGCCGCGCCCACGACGCCGCGCCGCTCTTCTTCAAGGCCGCGCAGACCCAGCTCGCTGCAGGCGATGCGACGGGCGCGATGCTGCGCCTGACGTCGGCGTTGGATGCGTCGCCCACCGGCGAGAGCGCCCGCGAAGTGCTCGAGGCGATGGCGAAGCTCGAGCTCGAGCGTGGTGGTGCGGCCGAAGCGTCGAGGCTGTACGCCCGCCGTGCGCAGGTCGCGAAAGATCCCCGTGAGTCGGCGCGCTTCACCTTCAAGGCTGCCTCGCTCGTGCGCGACACGCCGCGCGAAGGCCCGCTGCTCGCCCAATCGCTGGAGCAGGACCCCTCGTACGTTCCCGCCCGCCTGCGCCGCGCCGAGCTGGCCGAGACGCTGAACCCCCGCGAGGCGATGGCCGACCTCGAGGTGGTGCTCGCCGCCGACGAGAACGACGCCGACGTCGCTGCGCTCGAGCTCGACCGCGTCACGCTCACCCGGCAGGCCGCGTTCGCTGCGCTCAAGTCGGGCCAGACCGACGCCGCGCGCCGGCTGCTCGCGAAGTACGCCGCGCAACGCCCCGACGACCTCGACGCGCAGCTCGAGCTGGGGAAGCTGCACCGCCGCGCTGGCGCTCTCGAGCCGCTGGTCGATCTGCTCGCCGAGCTCTGGCCGCGCCTCGAAGGCAACGGCCGCACCTCGGCGCGGCGCGAGTACGCAGAAGGCGCGCTCACGCTCGGCCGCACGCAGGCCGCGATGGATGCGCTGCGCAGCATTCTCACCGAGGTGCCCGACGACGAGTGGGCGGCGGGGCGGCTGCTCTCGCTGATTCCCGCCGACGACACGACCGCGCGGGAACGGCTCGACCTGCTGGGCCGCCTCGTGCTCACCGCGAAGGGCGACGCCCGCGCCGAGCTGCTCGCCCGTCGCAGCGAGCTGCACCGCATCACCAACAACCTGCCCGCCGCGCGGGCCGATCTCGTCGACGCGGCGCAGACGTCTTCGCGTCCCCTGCCGTTGCTGCGCGGCCTCGCCGAGCTCTGCCGTCAGTCGTTCGACGAAGCCGCCGAGCTCGGCGCCTGGCGCCTCGTCATCGGTGCCGCGAAGGGCGACCCCGAAGCGCTCACCGACGCGGCGAGCCGCATCTCGTCCATCGCGCGTTCGCGGGCCGGCGCGCAGGAACCGTCGAAGGCCCTCGAGGCGTTCGAGCTGCTGGTCACGCTCCCGCTGCCGGCCGCCGAGCGGTTCGACGCCTGGTACGGCCTCGCTCAGGCCGCGCGCCCCTCCTCGCCCCGCCGCGCTGAAGAGGCACTGCTCGAGGCGTCGAAGCAGGGGCCCGCGGCGAAGCGTGTCGAAGCCCTGGTCGAACGCGCCACCCTGCTCGAGGGGCGCGGCGCTGCCGACGATGCCGTGACGGCGTGGGAAGCGGCGCTTGCGCTCGCTCCTCGTCACCCGCAGGCGCTCGACGGCCTCAAGCGCAACCTGCGTTCGTTGTCCGACTGGGAAGGCCTGGCCGAGGTGCTCGCGCAAGACGCGGCGCAGACGCCGAAGTCGAAGGCCGCTCCCCTCTTCGCCGAGCTCGCGTCGCTGTACCTCGACAAGCTGTCGTTGCCCGGCCCGGGAGAAGCAGCCCTGCGCCGCCTCGTGGTGCTCGACGAGACCGACGCAGCCGCGCGCCACCGCCTCGCCGGCCTGCTCGAGCAGCAAGGCCAGTTCGTCGAAGCCGTGACCCTGCTCGAAGAGGCCGCGGCCCTCGAGACCGGCGCCACCTCGGCTGCCACGCTTCGTCGTGCGGCTGCTCTCGCGACCCGCGCCTCCGATGAAGAGACGACGCTCAAGCTGCTGCGCGCGGCGCATGCCCTGCAGCCGGCGACTGGAGACGACCTCGAGCGCCTCGCAGACGCCCTCTATCTGCGCGGTGCGCTCAAAGAGGCGCTGCCGCTCCACCAGGCGCTCGTCGCGGGCCTCTCGTTCGACGACCGCCCCGACGACGCCGAGCGCATCATGTTGCGCCTGGCCGATCTCGCCGAGCAGCTCGGTGACGCAAGCGTCGCCGAAGCCACGCTGAAGAAGCTCGTGCAGGAGCGGCCGCTGCTCACCCAGGCCGTGGAGCGCCTCGCGAGCATCTTCGCCAGCCGTGGTGAACGCCGCGCCTCGGTCGAGCTGCGCGCGAAGCACCTCGAGCAGCTGTCGGCGTCGCCCCGCACCGCCGAGCGCCTCGTTCACCTCGCCCGCGAGTCGAAGGACTCGCTGCAGGACATCGAGGTCGCGCTGCGTCTGTACCGTCGCGCCGCCGAGCTGCATGAAGCGCCGCTCACCGTTCGCGCCGAAGCCGTCACCATGCTCCGCGAAGCCAATCGGCCCGCCGAGCTGATGGGTGAGCTCGTCGAGGTCGCGCAGCTCGAGCTCACGCAGGGCAACATCGACGCCGCGCTGGCCGCCTGGAACGAAGAGGCGAAGCTGGCCGAGGGCCTGGGTCGCATCGACGAAGCGCTGCGCTCGCTCGCCGCCATGGCCGACGTCTGCGAAGACGAAGGCCGCACCGACGAAGCCGCGAAGTACATCGTGCGCCGCGCCGAGCTGCTGCGTGACTCGCGACTCGACCTCGACGGCGCCAACGAAGCGCTCGAGCGGGCGTGGGGGCTGCAGCCGACTCCGGCGCTCGCGCAGATGGCCATCGACCTCGCGCGCCGCCGCAGCGATCGCGACGGAGAGCTCGACTGGCTCGAGCGCACGCTGCCGAGCCTCGAGCCCGCGCAGAAGACCCGCACCTTCATCACGCTCGCCCGCCTGCACCTGGGCCTCGTCGCGTTGGGAACGCCGGCCGACGTTCAGACCTCGCCGATGCTCGCG
>JAEUJR010000970.1 GCA_016793585.1 Archangium sp. | reverse complement strand
CGTCGATCGTCGAAAAGGAGACGGGCGCAGTCGAGGAGCGCCCGAGGATCTCATGCGTGTTCCACAACCGCATGAACCACCCCGAAGCAGAGACGAAGGGGAAGCTCGAGACCGACCCGACCGTCATCTACGCAAAGATGCTCCGCACCGGCACGGACTCAAAGAACATCACCAAAGAGGATCTGCTCACGCCGCACCCGTACCACACGTACAAGATCAAAGGGCTCCCACCGGGTCCCATCGCGAACCCCGGAGGCGCGGCCATCGCCGCGGCGCTGAACCCGCTCGACTGCCCTGACTACTTCTTCGTCTCGAAGAACGACGGCACGCACGTCTTCTGCCCCACCTGGGAGTGTCACACCGCGCAGGTGCAGAAGTGGCAGGTCGAGTACCACCGCAAAGGTGGCGGCGGTGGATCAGGCGGAGCGGGTGGCGGCGAGGTGGGCGGCGTTGAGCCGCGCACGAATTCGGACGAGGGAAACAACTAACGCTCGAGCAACACCACTGGCCCCGAGCGAACGACCTCGCGCCAGTTCTGAGCGGCGAACGACGTCGTCAACACACCACCGTCGAAGAGCACCAGCCAACGCGCCCCCGGAGCCACGACGGTCTCGAACGACGCGGCGCGCTTTCGCCCGACCTGCGTGAACGGAAGCCCGCTCTCGAACGCGAGCTGAATGTCGTCGAAGCCGCGTGGATCGACATCGACAGCGACGACGTCGGAAGGCGAGGCTCGGGAACGCAACACCCGAACGACCTCACGCAGGTGCGGATCGTTCAGTGACAAACCGCTGATGGCTCGAAACGAGTTCGCCCACCGCCAATCGGCGCGAGCTGCAACTTCGACGAGCGGAACCCAGACGATCAATGACGCCGTCACAACTGCAAGCCAGGGACGTTTCAGCTCGGACAACGCGGCGCCGACGAACACGACGAACAGAGAGAGTTCCTTCATCGTGAAGCGCGACAGCGGAACGAACGACCCGAGCAGCGCGCCTCGCAGCGACAACACCAGCGTCGGGATCACGATCAACAACACGAGCCAACGCACCTTCGAGCGCGTCAGGGCCCTCGCGCCGAGGACAGCCGCGACCGGCGTGAACGTCACGAGCGCGGTGAGCGGCCAGAACCCGAGCACGATGAAGCGGTAGCGCGTCGGCCCCCAGATGGCGGACTCCGAGACGAACCACGTGCGGTGGTAGTCGTCGATGACGTGCACGGGGTACAGCAGATCTCCCGTGTCGACGAGGTGACCGAGAAGCCAGGCAACGGGGAACGAGGCGGCGACTGCGCCGAACAGGAACGCGCGACGAAAACCGAGCTGCCGCCACAGCAGCACCGCCATCAGCGGAATCCACAGCCAGACGTCGTAACGAACCGCCGCACCGAGGGTGAACGCGAACGCTGACGCCAGCAGCAGTTCTCGCTCTCGCGTCTCGAGCGCACGCGCGATGGCCGCCACGCCGACGAGCACGAAGACACCACTGACCGCCTCGCTCGCCGCGGTCGTCGAGGCCTGAATGTGGAGCGGCCACAACGCGAGCACGACGACGCTGAGCCACGCGGCCCGCTCCGAGAACAGCCGACGCGCCAACGCGAAGATCGGCAATGCCGAGAGCACCCCGGCGAACAGACTCACGAGGCGACCTGCGAGATGCTCACTGCTGGTCAGCCACTCCATCAACGCGATCAACGGAAAGTGCAGCGGCCCGAACTGCGCACAGCCCTGGAGCGATGAACCGATCAGGTGAGGGTGCTGCAACCACGCGTGCGCCAGCCAGCTGCGCACCACCGCATCGCCCGCCACGTTCTCTGCGAAGGGAAACACCAGCAGCCGCGGCAGCGCGACGATTCCCAAGGCGAGCAGTGTCTTTCGCCAGCCCATGGTCACGCCGCAGGGAACCTGGCCATCGTGGCCTTCAGCGTGCGAAGCGCCGCGCGAACGTGCTCACTGCGATCGGCGGGGCTCGGTGCGCCCGCAGGGTGACGATCATCGGGCACCCCTGCCCGCTCGGCGTGCTCGATGCGCTTCTTCGCCCGCACCTCGAGCGTTCGCGCCTGCGCCGGAGAGCGCGTGTGCATGATGTGGCCCCACTCGACGAGGCCGCGGTAGACGTCGACCGCGTCGAGCAACCCGATGTCGTTCACTTCGGTGAGCACGTGGGTGGCCTCGGCGATCATCTCTTCGGCCTGCCCCAATCGCCCGCGCAGCGCCTCCACCGCAGCGAGCCCGGCCTTCGCCAGCCCGAGGTAGCGCGCCTCTCCGACCTCCTCGAAGATCTCGAGCGCGTTCGTGTAGTGCGCTGCCGCGAGCGGAAGTTCGATGAGCTCTTGATGCATGGCGCCGAGCGAGACGAGCACGATGCCCTCGTGCCGACGCGCGCCCACCTCGCCGAGGATCTTGCGCGCCATTTCGTATTCGACGAGCGCTGGGCCCGGCTGGCCCTGATCGCGGAACAGATCGCCAAGGTTGATGTGCGAGATGCCCTCGGAGCGGCGGTTGCCCAGCTCGCGGTGAATCGCGAGCGCCTGACTGTAGTTCGCGCGCGCCTGCTTCAAGAGGCCCATCGCCTGCTGGGTGACGCCCATGTTCGCGAGCGAGATGCCCTCGTAGCGGCGGTCACCGACCTCGCGATGAATCTCGATGGCCTTCTCGTACGACTCGAGCGCCTCGTTCTCGAGGCCCAGCTCGTTCAACAGCGTGCCCTGCGTCGACAGACAGCGGCCCTGCATGCGGCGATCGCCCGCCTTGCGAAGGAGTGTCAGGGCCTTCGCGAAGTGACGCCGGCTCTCGGCCCGTTGTCCCAGCAGGCGGTAGATCACGCCGAGGAACGACTCGATGCGTCCTTCTTGGCCGACGTCGCCGAGGTCGCGAGACAGCCGCCACGCCTCTTCGAAATCGAGCAACGCGTCCGACGGTTTTCCTCTCGCGAGCCGGGCCTTCGCGCGTGCTTCGAGCCCCTCGGAGCGTCGGGCCGCATCGTCGCCACACTTCTCGAGTGAGGCGTCGAGCATGGGCAGGTGAGGCTTGAAGGGGCCGCGCAGAGACAGCAGGGGGTCGAGCGCGAGCACCGCATGGAGCGACGTCGACGACGGCGCCGCCTCCACGAGCCCGCGTTGATAGACGACGAGCAGGTTCTCCCGTTCGAGATCGAGCGTCGTGAGCTGGGTGGCGCTCGACTCTGCGCCCATCGCCAGCTTCGCCCCGAGCGACAGATAGAAGCGCGTGTGCCGGTCGGCCGCATCGCGCTCCAACGCCATCGAGGTCAGCTTCTCGCGCGAGTACTCGCGAATGCTCTCGTAGAGACCGAAGCGGGTCTGCGCCTCGTCACCGAGCGGAAAGTAGGCGCGCACGAGCGACTTCGAGCGCAAGGTCATCAGCACGTTGAGCGTCGAGGCCGAAGGGTCGACGTGCGCGAGCGAGACGACGGCCTCGGCCGCATCGGTCGTGAAGCCGCCCGAGAAGACCGAGAGCTGCGCGAGCATCGACTGCTCCGCCGCGCCCAGCATCGACCACGACCAGTCGATCGCACCGCGCAGCGTGGCCTGGCGATCGGTGACGCCCTTCTTCCCGACGAGCAGCTCGAAGCGCCGAGGCAGCCGCTGCACGAGCTGGGTCGGGTTCAGCAGCGACATGCGCGCGGCCGCGAGCTCGATGGCGAGCGGCATGCCGTCGAGCTGGCGAACGATCTCGGCGATGGCGTCTTCTTCGGCGGGTGTCGGCTCCCAGTTCGGGCGAACGGCGCGGGAGCGCTCGATGAACAGCTCCACCGCTTCGGCAGCGCGCACGCTCTCGTTCGGCTTCGGCGTGCGCAGCGGCGGCACCTCGTACACGCTCTCGTGAGGCACACGCAGCAGCTCGCGCGACGACACCACGAACCGCGCGTTCGGCGCCGCGCGCATCCACTTCTCCACCGTCTCCTTCGCGTGCTCGACGACCTGCTCGAAGTTGTCGAGCACGATCAGCGTCTCGCCCTTCGAAGCGACGGCGTGGCCAAGCTGCGCGACCGAGTCTCCCGCCGCGAGGGGAACGTTCAGGCCTCGAGACATCGCGGCGCAGATGCCGTCGACGTCTCGCGCCTCGCTCAGCTCGACGAACCACACGCCACCGCGCGCTTTGCCCCGCTCGTCGGCGCTCTGGAAGTGCGTCACCAGCTGCGTGCCGAACTGCAACGAGAGCCGCGTCTTGCCCGTACCGCCGGGCCCGAGCAGCGTCACCAGCCGGGTGCCCTGACGGAAGAGCTGATGCAGGTCGGCGAGCTCGGCGACACGCCCGACGAAGCTGGTCGTCTGTGGCGCGATGTTGGTCGGCCGCTGCGAGATCTCTCCCAGTAACCGCTTCGTCTCTTCGATGCGATCGCTCGAGATTCTCGGACGCGCGCGATCAGCTCGAGTCAGCGGGCTCTGAGAGACATGCGCGGACTCGATCGACTCGTCATCTTCGACGACCGTTTTCTCTTCACCTGGCTCCGCAGGCTTCGACTTGCTGGCTGAGATCTCGACGTCGAGTTCGAACAAGCCAGAGTCGTCGAGCCCGGGAATGTCGTCGTACTCGCGGAACCACCGATTGAAGTCGAACGGCTGCAGATCGGCGTTCACGTGAGCGAGCGCGTCGTGCAGCTCCCGCGCTGACTGGTAGCGATCTTTCGGGTCCTTGCGCAGCGCCTTCATCACGATGCGCTCGAGGGCCGGCGGGCAGTCGGGGCGCCGCTCGGTGACCAACGGCACTTCGCACGCGCGAACGGCCTTCACCGTCATCGCGTCGGTCTTGCCGCGGAACAGGTAACTGCCCGTGAGCGATTCCCACATCACGATGCCGAGGGCGAAAACGTCGGTGCGACCGTCGACGTGTTTCGCGCTGGCCTGCTCTGGCGCCATGTACGGGAACTTGCCCTTCAAGATGCCCGTCGCCGTGTGCATCGACTTGTTCGCCGCCTTCGCGACGCCGAAGTCGATCAGCTTCACGGTGCCGTCAGGCGTCACGAGAATGTTGTGCGGAGAGACGTCGCGATGAACGATCTTGAGGCTGCGCCCCTGCGCGTCGGTGGCGGCGTGGGCGTGGTCGAGCGCTGCAGCGATCTGCACCGCGACGCGTGTCACGACCGGCGCTGGAATCGGGTGCTCGATCTCACGCGCACGGCGGAGCAGCTCGCGCCAGTCCTTGCCTGGCACGTACTCCATCGCGACGAACCACACGCCCTCCGACTCACCGAACTCGTGAATGCGCGCGATGTTCGGGTGAATGAGCCGCGACGCGATGCGCGTCTCGTCGAGGAACAGCCGCAGGAACCGAGGGTTCTCGGTGAGGTGCGGCAGAATTCGCTTCACGGTGACGAGATCGCCGCCCTGCTGCTTCGCGAGAAACACCTCGCCCATGCCGCCCGCTCCAAGGCGCTTGAGCAACGCGAAGTGACCGAAGGTCTCCAAATCACGACGGAGGCTATCGGAAACCGCCCTGATTCCGGCTGTTTTCACGACGCAACAAGCACTTCGAAACCTGCGACAATGTGCGCATGCCCTACCGAATCACTGGCGGCCCCATTCGCTTCCCTGCGGCTGTGAACACGACGCCGACCACCACGCCCGCACCGGTGGAGCAGCCGAAGGCCGCAGTGACGGGCATCGACCCGAACGTGCTTCGCAACGTCGCGATTCGCGCGAACGTGGTGAAGCCGGGCAGCAGCTTCGACGGCGTCAAGCGCACGGGAACCGATGACGACTCCCTGGGCGGAGGCGCGGCGCTGAAGCAGAAGGGCATCTACGACATCGCGAACGAAGGCGTCGTCGGCGCCGAGACTGATCCTGATCGTCTCGCGCTGCGTGACGCCATCTGGAACCGGCTCGAGACGCCTTCGTATCTGCGCGAACCTTCCACGGCGAAGCCCGTCGACGCGAAGAAGCTGGCTGCCTCGCTCGCCGAAAACACGACGGCGCGGCAGGCCGCGACGCTGACGAAGCAGGCGCAGACGAAGCCCGAGATCGCGGCGCACCTGCAGGAGTTCTTCTCGAACACGAAGACCGTCGCGACAGACGCGAAGACCTCGCTCCTGCAGACGCTCGCTTCGGACGCGGGCGGTGTCGCGGGCGCGGTCGTCGCTGGCGTCACGGGCTCGAAGACGTTCGCCGCGATGAGCGCCGAGCAGAAGGGGCAGCTCGCCACCGTGCTCTCTCGCCTCGACGCGAAGGGGCTGACGGTGATGGGCGCGCTCATCGAGAACGTGCCCGAGGCCCTCTCTGACAAAGACAGCGCTGGCGGCACCCTCCTCTCGAACCTCGCAGCGATCGCGACGCAGCCGCTCAACGCCACCCTCACGGGCCAGACGACGAGCGAAGAGCTGCTGTCGAGCGTGCTCGCCGACGTGATGAACCCGAACCGCGTCGAGCAGGGCACCGCCACCACCTGCACCGTCGCCTCGATGCAGTTCGAGCTCGTCGCTGATCAGCCCGCCGAGTACGCCCGATTGATGGCGGGCGTCACGGGCGCGAAGGGCTCGGTGAAGATGATGGGCGGCGGCGATCTTCGCCTCGGCCCCGGTGACGGTGACGAGCGCGCGCGTGATGGCCGCTCGGTGAGCCAGGCGATCTTCCAGTCGGCGGCGATGGAGTACGCGAACGGCCGCTTCGCGAACTTCGGCCCCGTGCGCGGGGTGTCGATCAACACGACGACGGGCGACGAGCGCAGGGGCCTCAAGCCCGACAACCAGC
>JAEUJR010000952.1 GCA_016793585.1 Archangium sp. | reverse complement strand
GCGTGATGCCCTGCGAAGAGAAGGATCTGCTCGCGGTCGTCACCAAGAAGACGTTCGCGCTCGTCTGCAAGGCGAACGAGGTGAACGAGCTCGCGGGCCCCGGCAAGGGCGTCACCGTCATCAAGGTGCAGCCCGACGACGAGGTGGCCGCGTTCCTCTGCACCGCCCGCAAGGACGAGAGCCTCTCGCTCGAGACCGGCAAGGGCCGCACGTTGACGCTGTCGCCCGGCAAGTACGAGGTCACGAGCCGTGCAGGGAAGGGCCGTGAGATGTCGAAGAAAGACTTCGTGAAGACGGTCGTGCGCTCGCCGCTGATCGTCGTGCTCCCCGAGACCGACAAGAAGGAGAAGTGATCGATGGCTGCCAACCGCAAGTACGACGCTGACGAAATCGAAGTGCTCGAAGGGTTGCAGCCGGTGCGCACGCGCCCCGGCATGTACATCGGCGGCACGGGCCTCGAGGGCTACCACCACCTGCTCTGGGAGATCGTCGACAACTCGGTCGACGAGGTGATGAACGGCCACGCCAGCCGCGTCGAGGTGACGATTCACAAGGGTGGGCAGAGCGTCACGGTGACGGACGACGGGCGCGGCATTCCCGTGTCGATCATGCCCAAGTACAAGAAGCCCGCGGTCGAGGTGATTCTCACCACGCTGCACTCGGGCGGAAAGTTCAAGGCGGGCAACTACGAACACTCCGGCGGTCTGCACGGCGTCGGCAGCTCGGTGGTGAACGCGCTCTCGAGCGAGTTCGAGGTGAAGATCAAGCGCGACGGCAAGCTGCACGAGCAGACCTACGCGCGCGGCGTGCCGAAGACGAAGCTGAAGGCCGGCGCCAACGTGCGCGGCACGGGCACGACGATCACCTTCACACCCGACGCCGAGATCTTCGGCCCCAAGCTCAAGTTCGACGCCGAGACGATTCGTGAGCGCCTCGAGGCGAAGAGCTACCTGCACAAGGGCATGGAGGTCGTCTTCATCGACGAGACGCAGTCTCCGAAGGTCGAGGCCACCTACAAACACGACGGCGGCATCGCCGAGTACATCGAGAAGCTCGTCACCGAGCGCCAGAAGGCGATGGTGCCCGCGGGCACGCAGCCCTTCTACAAGGCGCACGTGAACGGCATTCGGCTCGAGCTGGCCCTGGTGTGGACCGAGGCCACCGACGAGTACGTGAAGAGCTACGTCAACGGCATTCCGACGAAGAGCGGCGGCACCCACGAGAACGGCCTCAAGTCGGGCGTCGTGAAGGCCGTGCGCAACTACATCGAGACGCACGACCTGACGCCCAAGGGCGTGACGCTCACGGCAGAAGACATTCGTGAGGGCATGCTGTGCATCATCTCGGCCTACGTCGTCGAGCCGCAGTTCCAGGGCCAGACGAAGGAGCGCCTCAACAACCCCGAGGTGCAGGGCCAGGTCGACAACGTGGTGCGACCCGCCGTCGAGAAGTGGCTCAACGACAACAAGACGATCGCCGAGGCGATCATCGCGCGCATCATTCTCGCAGCCCGGGCGCGTGAGGCGTCACGTGCCGCGAGCATGGCCGTCTCGCGCAAGGGCCCCGTCAACCGCACGAGCCTGCCCGGCAAGCTGTCTGACTGCGCGTCGGCCGACCCTTCAGAGAGCGAGCTGTTCATCGTCGAGGGCGACTCCGCAGGCGGCACCGCGAAGCAGGGGCGCGATCGCAAGACGCAGGCGATTCTGCCGCTGCGCGGCAAGGTGCTCAACGCAGAGCAGGCCTCGGGCGAGAAGGTGTCGTCGAACAAGGAGCTGCAGGACATCGCCAGCGCGCTCGGCTGCGGCCTGGGCAACGCGATCGATCTCTCGCGGCTGCGCTACGGCAAGATCTTCCTGCTGATGGACGCCGACGCCGACGGTCAGCACATCTCGACGCTGCTGCTCACCTTCTTCTACCGGCACATGCGCCCGCTCATCAAAGGCGGCCACGTGTACATCGCCCAGCCGCCCCTCTACCGCGTCGACATCGGCAAAGAGACGTACTGGGCGCTCGACGAGGAGCACCGCGACCGCATCATCAAGGAAAAGGTGAAGGGCAACGCCAAGCCCAACATCATGCGGTTCAAGGGGCTCGGTGAGATGACCGCCGACGAGCTGAAAGAGACGACGCTCGACACCAGGAAGCGCATCGCGCTGAAGGTGTCGGTCGAAGACGAGCTCGAGACGGACAAGACGATCAACGAGCTGATGGGTCGCGACGTCTCGGCGCGGTTCAACTTCATCATGGAGCGCGCGGGCGACGTCGACGAGATCGACGTCTGACCGGCTGACGCGGTACGAAGTCGGGCGTGTCGGGTCTCGCGCTGACGCTCCTCTCGGCCCCATCGGGGGTCTCCGTCGAGTTTCCCGGCGGAGGCCGCTCGTACCCGTGCAATGGCGGCCGCTTCAGCGTCGGCATCGATCGCACGTGCGAGATCGTCGTGCGCGTCGAGCCGTGGGCCTGGGAGGGGTTCTGCGCCGACGGGTGGGGCGGGCGGAAGAACTGCGGCTTCACCGTCGAAGCCGGCGCGTGGACGCTCACGCACTTCGGCCACACCGGAACGATTCTGGTCAACGGCGACCCGATGCGCGGCGCCGGGTCGATCGAGCTCGTGCAGGGCGATCGCATCGCGCTGTCGGCCTCGCTCGTGTTCCAGCTGGTCGAGCACGCCAGCCCCCAGACCCAGACCGAGCCGCCCGAGCTGCTCGACGCCGTCGCCGAGGCCCCGTGGGACGAAGCGCGCTGGCACGTGCTGGGCGACTGGCTCATCGAGCACGAAGCTCCACACGCGTTGATGGCCGCGTACGAGCTCAAGCTGCAGCACGGCACCAACGACCCCGAGCTCATCGGTGACTACGCGGCGATTCGGCGCCAGCGGCATCGGCTCGGCGATCTGCGCAACGATCACCTCGTCTGGAAGTGCGGGTACGTCGTCTCGTGCAGCATCTGGCTGGGGCCACGTGACGCCTCCGAGAGCATTCGCCTGGCGCGCGCGTTCGCCGGGCCGCAGTTCGGCGCCACGTCGCGGCTCACCCTGCAGTGCAACGGCACCGAATCGGCCGCTCGGCTCGCAGGCGTGCTGGCGGTGTTGCCGAAGACGTTGCGGGTGGTCGGGCTCGAGTTCAGCGCCGCCGTTCCGTCGGCGTCGCTGATGGCGCTCAAGAACCGGCCGCCGAAGGCCCACACCATTCGCCTGCACCTGGCCGACCCCCTCGGGCCGTTGGGGCCGCTCGTCGACGTGTTGGTCGCGAGCGGGTGGAAGACGATCGACTTCGAGGGCACGCGGCTGACCGAGCGCACCGACGAGCTGCGCGAGCTGCTCCGCAAACACCCCTCGACCCGCTTCGTGCTGGGCGGCACGTGGATGGGGGGGCACACCGTTCGCGAGCTGCCGTTCGACAACGCACGCTGGGCGTCGGAGGAGCACGACGCGTTGCTGATCGATCTCGAGACGGGCGCGGTGTTGCCGCTCTCACGCAGCCGCAAGGACTTCTCGTGGGGCCTGCCGCTTCGCCCCCTCGGCAACGGCTGGGCCGGCATCGGCCGTCACGAAGACGGCGCGCTGTCGTCGGGCGATCGCATCGTCGGCAGCGGCCGCACGTTCGTCTTCCTCACCGGGGCGGCGCTTCATGACCAATACCTGGGCTGGCTGCGAAGCTGGGAGCCTTGACGTCGCGGGCCGCGCTCACGAAGGTGCGCGCCATGGACGCCTTGACCCTCTACGTCGACACCCACTGGATCTCGCCCTACGCCCTCTCGGCCTTCGTCGCGCTCGAAGAGAAGGGCCTGCCGTACACGGTGAAAGAGGTGTCGCTGCCGAAGAAGGAGCACCAGACGTCGCAGTACCAGGCGCACACCGGCCGCATTCCCGCGCTGCAGCATGGCGACTTCTGGCTCGCCGAGTCGCAGGCGATCGCGGAGTACCTCGCCGAGACCTTCCCCTTCCCGAAGCACCCGCGCCTGTTCCCCGAAGATCTGAAGGAGCGCGCGATCTGCCGCGAGGTGATGGCGTGGGTGCGCAGCGATCTGATGCCGATTCGTGAGGAGCGATCGACGTACACCGTCTGGTACGAGCACACGACGAAGCCGCTCTCTCTCGCCGGCCAGAAGGCCGTGTCGCGGCTGTTGGCCGCGTGTGATCGGCTGATTCGCGACGACCGCACGACGCTGTTCCCGCAGTGGTGCCTCGCCGATGCCGACCTCGCGATGATGTTGCAGCGCCTGAACGCGAACGGCGATCTGCTGCCGAAGAAGGTGAAGGCGTACGTCGAGGCGAACTGGCAGCGGCCGTCGATTCGCAAGTGGAGCGAGCGTACGCGGCCGGCCTACGTCGCGTACTGACCAGCGGTTGCGCAGGGGCGGGGGCTCGGGTGTTCTGTCTTCATGCGTTCTGCCCTCGTCGTGTTCGTTCTCGTCAGCAGCCTCGCGTTCGCCGACTGGCCGATGGCGCGGCGGGACAATCGACGTACCGCCGTCACGAGCGAACCGGCCGAGCTGCGAACCCCGGCGGTGACGTGGCGGCGGTACCTCGGCGGCGAGCTGGGCGGAGAGCAGCAGGTCGCGATCGATCTCGAGGGCGATGGCTCCTCCGAGGTGGTGCTGATCGCGGGCGGCAAGCTGGTCGCGAAGCGGCCTGACGACACGGTGGTGTGGGAGACGCCCCCGCTGGCCGTCGCGACCATCGTTCACGTGGCCGATCTGAACGGCGACGGCGCGAAAGAGCT
>JAEUJR010000951.1 GCA_016793585.1 Archangium sp. | reverse complement strand
GAGCCCCTTCTCGCCGGTGCGACGGCGAATCACCTGCTCGATGCCGTGGAAGGCGCCGCCGCAGATGAAGAGGATGTTCGAGGTGTCGACCTGAATGTACTCCTGCTGGTTGTACTTCTTGCCGCCGCGGGGCGTGACGTTCGCGCGGGTCCCCTCGATGATCTTCAGCAGCGCCTGCTGAACCCCTTCGCCGCCGACGTCGCGGGTGGCCGAGGGCGTGTCGCCGTTCTTGCGGGCGATCTTGTCGATCTCGTCGACGTAGACGATGCCGCGGGCCGCCTTCTCGACGTCGTAGTCGGCGTTGTGCAGCAGGTTCTGAATGATGTTCTCGACGTCTTCACCGACGTAGCCCGCCTCGGTGAGGCTCGTGGCGTCGGCGATGGTGAACGGCACGTTGAGGAACCGCGCGAGCGACTGGGCCAGCAGCGTCTTGCCCGAGCCCGTAGGCCCGATGAGCAGAATGTTCGACTTCGAGAGCTCGACGTCTTCGGGGCCGGGCAGCTTCATGCCGGGGCGCGGGCGCTGCGCCGGCTTGCGCTGATAGATGCGCTTGTAGTGGTTGTAGACGGCCACCGCGAGCACACGCTTGGCGAAGTCCTGACCCACGACGTAGTCGTCGAGGAAGGTCTTGATCTCCATCGGCGTCGGCAGGCTCACCTGCGGGCGCGCTTCTTCCTTCTCGTTCTCTTCCGCGATGATGTCGTTGCAGAGCTTGATGCACTCGTCACAGATGTAGACGGTGGGGCCCGCGATCAGCTTGCGGACCTCGCGCTGCGACTTCCCGCAGAACGAACAGGACAGGTTGACGTGGTGCTCACCCTTCTTCAAACCGTCCTCCAGACGCTGCGACCCTGAGACGTCGACTGTAACCGCAGGTGCAGCACGAAGAAAACTCTAGCAACGCCCCATTCGCGGGGCACCACCACCGACCGGGTGGGCACGTCAGATTCGTGACGCGTTCAGGCTTCGGCCTTCTGCGTGACGACCTCTTCGAGATCCTGGGCGAGCGCATCGGCCCGCTCGACGAGGGTGCGAGGAATCTTCTTGTTGGCGCGCAGCTCGGCAGCCAGCCGCTTCGTCTGCTGCCACAGGCGCTTCACGTTCGCGGCGTCAGTCGGCCCTTCGCCTTCGGGAGCAGGAAACCGCTCGACGAGATCGCGCCGCAGCTCGCTGGTGGGCTTCTCCTGATTCCAGATGGAGTCGCGAATCGACTTGTACTCCTGCGCCGACAGCTGGCCGCGATCTTCGGCCTGCGCGAGCACCTCGACGACCTCGAAGGCCGGCGCGGACTCGGCGATGTCGGGCGCCTCGAGGCGCTCGGGCTCGTACTTGTTCATCACCGAGTAGCCCTTGGTGAGCTTGTCGGCGGTGCCCTTGCGAATGCGCAGCTCGGCCAGGCAGTAGGCCTCGAAGGTGGGGTAGCCCCAGTCCTGAAACGTGCCTTCGTTGCGCACCTTCGTGAGCAGCTTGCCCAGCTCGACCCACGACGACTTGAAGCGCTTCGCGGCCAGCACCACCGCCTGCCGGAACGAGCCGGGAGGAACCGACATCGCCTTGCGCTCGAGCTCTTGTTCGACGTTCGCCATGCCCGGCCTGTGAACCAGACCGCGGCGCGGCTTTCAACCCTTCTTGCCGATGTTGAACGCGAAGCCGACCGAAGCGCTGGTGCCTTGAGCCTTGAACGGCCACTTCTGCAGCTCGCGCATCAGGCACTCGGGCAGCGGGCCAGACTTGAAGTCGGGGTTGTCGACCCACACCTTCGACACCTTGCCCGACTCGTTGACGGTGAACTGAATCGGAATCTGCGTCGGCGGCATGCCGGGCTTGGCGACTTCTTTGATGCAGGGAATCAGCGTGGGCTTGAACTTCGCGATCACGGAGTTGATCGCATCTTGATCGACTTCACCCATCGCGAGCCCGTCGGTGTCGGCGGTGCCCATCTTCGGCTTCGGGCCGGGGTTGGTGTTGGGGCTCGGGTTCGGGTTCGGGTTCGTCGGCCGCGTGGGGTTCTTGCGGTTGCCAGGGTTGTAGTCGACGAGCTCGTCGTCGGAGCTGCGTTGGGCGCGCGTCACGGTCGGCGTGTCGATGGTGATGTCGCCCCAGACCAGCTCGTCGGCCGACGAGGTCGAACCGTGCACCGCGAGGTAGCTGCCGAGAAAGGCGACGCCGACGCCGACGACGACCAGCACCCCGCTGACGATGCCCACGATGGTGAGCAGGCGCTTCGAGCGCTCTTTGGCGTGCGCTTCGGCGTGCGCGTCGACGCGCTGCTTCGCCTCTGCTTTGGCGAGGTGCACCTTGAGCTCGGGAACATCACGCAGCTTGCGGAAGATGCCCGAGCCCATCATCTGGACCTCGGTCAGGCCGTTCACCTCACCGGTGAACAGCTTGTCGACCAGCAGCTTCGTGGGTACGGGCCCGAGGATCAGGTCACCCTGACGGAAGAGCCACTGGTCTGCCATGTCCCGCACTCCCTCCAGACTCGTCGCGCTGTGGTGTTGGTATCACGGCGCCGCGTTCAGAGGCTATCAGGCTCAGGCCCAGGGGCCGACGGTTCAACAGACGTTGCGCGATGCGATGCGTGCGGCGGGGCTCGAACGGAACCCGGTCGCGACGGGGCGAACCGACGCCGGGGTGCACGCCCGCATGCAGGTCTTGTCGTTCAAGCTGCTGGGAGAAGGCGCGATCGACGACGTGCCCGCGCGCATCAATGCGCACCTGCCGAACACGCTGGGCATCGCGCTGGCCCGTGAGGCGCCTCCACACTTCAACGCACACTGGAAGGCGAGCGCGAAGGAGTATCGCTATCGGCTGCTGCTGAAAGACGACCCGCGCTGGAGCCGTGACGCCTGGAGCGCGCGCTTCGACGTGGCGAGTCTGAGCGAGACGCTCGCGCTCTCGGTGGGCACCCACGACTTCTTCGCGTTCCACGACAAGTCGAGCGTGGTGCGGCCACGAACCGTGTCGAGCGTCGAGGTGATCGAGTCTTCGTCGGGGCTCGTCGACGTGCGCCTGCGCGGAGACGGCTTTGGCCGCTACATGGTGCGCTACCTCGTGGGCGGCGCCGTCGCAGTCGCGAGCCGGGCGTGGTCGAAAGACGGCTTCGCCGAGGCGCTCGCGCGCGGAGCAACTGCCGTGCGACCTGAGGTGCTCGAGCGGGCTCCGGCGGCAGGGCTCGTGTTGTGGAACGTCGAGTACCCGCCTGCCGATGATCCCTTCACCGGCGAAGAGCGGCTGTTGAGCGCTGGTGTTCCGCGCGAGCCGCCCTTCTGTGCTGCGTGATCAGGCGAGGCCTGATCAGTCCATCAACTTCTCTTCGTACTTCTCGAGCAGGTCGCTGATCGCCTCGCGCAGGTACTCGCTCTGACGAATGCGCGTCTCCTTCGAGAGATCCTTCAGCGCGTCGAGACGATCACGGTTGAGGCGGAACACGACGGAGGTGAGACGGGCGTTGTCATCCATGTGCGGTACGTCCTCCCTTACAGGTACACACATGGTCGCACACGATTCTCAATCGTCAAAAAAACAGCGCGAATGATCAGCTGATCATTCCAGAAGGTACGAGCGGAACTGCAGGCCGATCATCACTTCGAAGCCGATGCGAGCACCGGCGGGGCCGACGCCGAATTGAACGCCGGCACACGCGAAGGCGCCGATCACGTTCAGCAGCTCGTACTGAACGCCGAACGCGACTCGTGGGCCGATGGTGACGATGGGCAGCGCGTGCACGTTGAGATCGAGATCGAAGAACGTCTTGAAACGATCGCCGTAGAACGAGCGCACGCCCGCGAGGAACGAGAGGCCGATGGTCGAGCCGAGCAGCGAGATGCGGCCAGCGCCCTTGAGATGCCAGCGCGTCGAGAGCGGAAACGTCGCACCGAGCTCGGGGACGAGACGAAGGCCCGTGTCGGCCTGGCGAACACCGATCGAGGTGCGCCCTTCGAGGCCGAAGCCGGTGAGCAGGCTGATCGAGCCCTGATGATCCCAGCGCTCCTGTGCGAACGCGGTCGATGCCAGCCCGAGAATGAGCGCCACGACCCAGCCACGCATGCGGCGGGCATCGCACGAACGGGCCACGGCGACGAGGGCGAAGAGCACGCGCCTGAGTGCCCTCGGAGGGCGTCGCGATTCGCGGTCAGTCCAGGAAGGAGGCGACGAGGAAGAGGCCCGCGCCACGCAGAAGCCAGCGACCCGGCCCAGACCAGGCGGGGCCGACCGACGGGGCAGCGATCTGCGGCGCCTCGGAGCCCTGAAGACTGACGAGCTCGCGCTCGGCCGCGGAGGCGCGTCGCCGCGCGTGCTCGAGCTGGTGTGAGATGGCATCACGTTCGCGACGCGCCTGCTCCAGCGCTTGCCTGGTCTTCGAGGTCTCGACCTTGCGAGGTGGCTGCAGGCGATCTTCGCGCGCTTCGAGTTGCTCGACCTGCTCCGACTGCTCAGCCCGAACGCGACGGGTCGTGGCCAGCGCCGCCTGCGCCTGCTCCAGTGCCACGACGACGAACGGTCGCAGCTGGGCTTGCCGGGGTCATCGACACATGGGCGTCACGACGAATGGTCAGCGGCGACGACGGAGGAAGACGAGTGCAGCCAGCGCCAACAAGCCGGGAGCCGCGGTGCAACCTCCCTGCTGCTGTGCAGCGATCGGCGTGATCACCTCGGCGGCGGAGTCACTGGCCGTCTGCGCGCCGAACGCCGCGGGGCGGTAGCGCGCCTCACCGACGTTTCCGGTCGCGTCCTTCACGAGCACCCGTACCCCACCCTGCGCTTCGATGGCCGACAGCGAGATGTCGCGAGCCGCGCCGAAGGGCCCGGGCACTGCGTCACCCACCGCGTAGGCGTACTGGAGCTGATCAGCCGGCGAGAGCACGTCACGGGCCTTCACGATGACGAGATCGCTCTCGCGATCGACGCTCAGCTTCACCTCGGGAGCGTCCCAGTCGACGAAGAACGGCACCTGCACGGGCTCGGAAATGCCGTGGGGGTCTTCTTCGACGCGTGAGCGCACCGAGATCGTGTGCTGGCCCTGAATGAGGAAGCGCGGGTGTGCGACGCGCAGCACACCGTTCTGGGCGGGAAGGAACTCGCTCCAGAGGCCGTCGTCGATCTTCACCGAGAACGTCGCCGTGCCCTCCTTCGAGAGCGACTGCACGTCGAGCAGCGCGGCCGGCCACGGCAGCTTCTTGCCGACGAGCCGCATCTGCGCCGCGGCGGGCACTTCGGTCGCGCGCAGCGTCGCCATGGTCTTGGGAGCCGTGACCGCGCACGCCGCCATCGGCGGCAGCAACTCGGCGAACAGGCCGAGGTGATTGTAGGTGTCGGTGCCTGCGATCTGGCTGACGCCTTTCACGCCGGTGATGCGCAGCTTGAAGTTCCCCAGGGAGGGCAACGAGAACGCGCTGAGGCCTCCGGCGACGGCCGGCTCGGCGAGGCCGATGACCGCGGGGATCAGGTCTTCGAGCACCTTGGGGTCTTCGGCGAGCATCTCGCTGTTCGCCGTGCGCACGTTGGTGATCAGCATCTTCAGGTCGCCGATCGCCGGGGTGACCTTGTCGCAGCCCTCGAAGATCAACGAGAGCGGCAGCGAGATGTCGGCGGTGAGCGTGAAGAGCCGCGCATAGCGGTCATCGATCATCGCGTAGAAGTCGATCGACAGATCGGTCAGCGCGAGGGTGATGAGCGGCTTGATCGGTCGTTTGGTGACGGGGTCGACGGTGCCTTCGCCGACGACGATGGTCGGTGCGCGGCCCGGGCGCAGCGCCACCATCATCGGCGCGTCTTTCCCGTCGCGGGTCGCGAGCTTGCCGAGCGACGGCAGGAACGTCTTGAACAGGCCGGTGTTGATGAGACCGACGTTGTTGGTGTCGAGCTGCAGGCACAACGCACCAGCCTGATGCGCTTCGTGGAAGGTGAGGTTCAGGAACGGCGACGAGAGGCCGATGGCGGCGTGGTACGAGCGGGTCGTCCCTCCGTCGGGCAACATGCGGCTCGGCGCTTCCATGTCGAAGTTCGGCGCCGAGACCGCGACGATCGGCGGCGCAGCGTTCGGCGCCACACACGGAGCGACGTTCACGGCCTTCACGCCCACGCGCGTACCGAACGACAGGCCCTGATCGACCGTCACGCTCGAGCCGGCCGCGAACGAGAGATCCATCTGCGCATCGGCTGGAGCCCCGAAGGAGCCGAGCGTCGCGCCCAGGTTCATGCGGCCTTCGACGCCGAGGAAGCGCGGCACACACTTGGTGTTGTCTGCGGCGTCTTTGCAGACGTTGGCCTGACAGACCGAGGTGGCTGTGCCCACGGTCGGGCACGGCGGCATACCGGCTCCGCCGCAGCTCTCGCACGACTGGGTCGCGAGGGTCGAACGAATCTGCGTCTGCAGCAGGGGCGAGATGAGCCGAAGAATGGTGCCCTTGATCACGGCGACGTCGAGGGTGTCGCAGTAGATGTCGCCGCAGGTGTTCTGGCCTGAGAGCGTGATGTCTTCGGGCTGCAGACACTCGGGCGGCTGCGGGGCCCCGCTGGCGCCACACACGTCGGAGCCCGAGATCGAGCTGATCGAGAACGCCAGCAACTTGTCCCACTTCTGATCGATCGAGAACGTGACGGTCGCCTTGAGCCGGTTGTCGCTCGGCGAACGCGCCGCGGTGTTGAAACGAACGCCACACTTCATGCGAGACAGACCGATGCACGCGAGGAAGTTGGCGCTCTTGCTCGCGGCGAGAATGGTGCTCGTGTCGACCGAGAGCTGCACCTGCGCCTCGATGGCGTTGGGCGCGCGCGGCACGAGCGAGAAGCCCGTGATCTGAATCGCCACGTTCGCGGGCAGGTCGGCCTTCGCGCCGCTCGTGTTGCACTCACCGTCTTGACGGCCGCACGACTCGCCCGTGCAGTTCATGCCGCCCATGTCGGCGATGGCGATGTCGCCCACGACGTTCACGTTCTGCACCGTGCAGGGCACCCCGACCGAGAGCGTGCGGCCGGGAGCGAACATCTCGGCCAGCACCTCCCAGTTCGAGTTCAGGTAGTTGATGCCCTGCGGCGACAGGCGAATGTTGACCGCGTTGTCGTTCTTGGGGCCCGAGTAGCGGCCAGTCGGAATCGGCTGCAACGCCGCGCACCCGCCCATGCCGCCCATCGACGAGCAGCCCATGGCAGTGACAACCCCGACCACCAGCCACACGAGGCGGGTGGTCAGCGCACCGTTCGATGCACGCATGTGAGAACGACCTCCGGAAAACGGCCTGAGAAGACGTCGAGTGTAGCAGGGCTGCGAAACGACTCGTGCTTCACCGCGTGGTCCGCAGCGCAACACGACGCGTCATTTCCATTCGAGCGCGATGCTTTCAGCTCAAGACTGGCAGGGCCACGCCGCCGCTCTTCGAGAGCGCATCGTTCATGCGCCCGGTGCGGAAGGGCTCGAGATCGATGGCGACGAAGGTGAAGCCGCACGCCTTGATGGCCGCGTCGACCTGCTGGCGGAGCGTGGGCTCCAGGAGGCGCGGCAGCTCGTCGGCGCTGACCTCGAGGCGCGCGACCTCCTGGTGGTAGCGAACGCGAAACACCTTGAAGCCCAGCGCCCGCAGCGCGCGCTCGGCCCCGCCCACCTGCTTGAGGCGCTCGACCGTCACCTGCGTTCCGTACGGCAGCCGCGAGGCGAGACACGCGAGCTGGGGCTTGTCCCACGTGGGCAGGCCGAGGCGGTGCGACCACGCGCGAATCTCGTTCTTCGTCAGCCCGACGTCGGCGAGCGGTGAGATCACCCGGTGCTCCCGCGCGGCCTGGTGGCCCGGCCGGTGATCCCTCTTGTCGTCGGCGTTGAAGCCATCGAGCACGACGGCGAGCTGCTGCTCGGCGCGCGTCTTCTCGGTGAGCGTGTAGAGCTCGGTCTTGCAGAAGTAGCAGCGGTTCGAGGGGTTCGCGGCGTAGCGCGGGTCATCGAGCTCTTTCGAGTCGATGGTGAGGTGGCGGGCGCCGAGCTGCTTCGCGAGCGCGCGCGCCTCTTCGGCTTCGTCGGGAGACACCGACGCCGACAGCGCCGTCATCGCGAGCGCCCGCTCGCCGAGCTGCTCCTTCGCGATCTGCAGGACGAAGGTGGAGTCGACGCCACCCGAGAACGCGATCAACGCCGAGCCGTAGCCGCGAATGCGCTCGCGGAGCTGCACGAGCTTTTCGGCGGAGCCTTCACAGAGCCTGACGATCTCGTCGTCTGACAGGAAGGGCTTCGACTGAGAAGAGACCGCCGCACTCGCGTTCGCCATGCGGCGGCTCTGTACCGTCACGGGCCCGGGCCGACAACCCGGGCGACCGTGCAGGCGTCACTTCTTCTTCTTGGCCTTCGGCTTCGGGCCCGGCTTGCCGGCCTTGGGCTTGGGGCCAGGCTTGCCGGCCTTGACCTTCTTGCCCTTGGGGTTGGCCTTCATCTTGGTGCCGGTGATGATCTTCAGCTCGTCGGCGTTCA
>JAEUJR010000931.1 GCA_016793585.1 Archangium sp. | reverse complement strand
GGAGCTTTGCGACTTGCGACCTGGTGCGGAGAGAGAGGGATTCGAACCCTCGATACCCTTACGAGTATACAGGTTTAGCAAACCTGCGCCTTCAGCCTCTCGGCCATCTCTCCACAACGAAAGCTGTCAAAGAACTGCGCTTCACCTTCGACTTCGTCCTGCGACTGCACCCCACGGAGCAGGAAGGATTCGAACCTTCGGAAGCCTTTCAGCTTCTGCGGTTTTCAAGACCGCTGCCTTCAGCCACTCGGCCACTGCTCCTGCTGACCGAACGCCTCGCCGGTACTGCATTCTGACTCCGGCGCCCTTCGCCCCTGACGAACTGCGCGTCGAGGGGCGCCCCTGCTATCGCAAGGCGTTTGGCGACGCAACGAGCTTTTGTGGGCTTCAGAGCGGTTTCAGCTCGGTGAGGCCGCCCATGTACGGCACGAGCACCTCGGGCAGCTTCACCGTGCCGTCTTCGCGCTGGTAGTTCTCGAGAATGGCCACGACCGTTCGGCCGACCGCGAGGCCCGAGCCGTTGAGCGTGTGCGCGAGCTGCGGCTTCTCGCCCGGAGCCGGGCGGAAGCGAATCTTCGCGCGGCGCGCCTGGAAGTCGGAGAACCAGCTGCAGCTCGAGATCTCGCGGTACGCGTTCTGACCGGGCAGCCAGACCTCGAGGTCGTAGGTCTTGGTCGAGCCGAAGCCCATGTCGGCCGTGCACAGCAGCATCACGCGGTGGTGCAGGCCGAGCTTCTCGAGAATCGACGCGGCGTCGCGGGTCAATTGCTCGAGCGCGGCCATCGCCTCGTCGGGCTTCGAGAACATCACCAGCTCGACCTTGTGGAACTGGTGCATTCGAATGAGGCCACGCGTGTCGCGGCCTGCCGAGCCCGCCTCGGCGCGGAAGCACGGCGAGAACGCGCAGTACTTCACCGGCATCGGGCCTTCGAGGATCTCGTCGGCGTGGTAGTTGGTGACCGGCACCTCGGCGGTGGGAATGAGGAACAGCTCGTTCTCGCCCGCGGTCTTGAAGGCGTCAGCCTCGAACTTCGGCAGCTGCGTCGTGCCCGTCATCGACTGCCGCGACACCAGGTACGGCGGCAGGATCTCGAGGTAGCCCTTCTTGGTGTGCTCATCGATCATGAACGCGGTGAGCGCACGCTCGAGCCTCGCCAGCGCGCCCTTCGAGAACGCGAACCGGCTGCCCGAGACCTTCGCCGCGCGCTCGAAGTCGAGCATGCCCAGCTTCTCACCCACCTCGAAGTGCTGCTTCGGCGTGAAGGTGAACGTCGGCTTCTCGCCCCACGTGCGATCGAGCTTGTTGTCGTGCTCCGAGGTGCCGACCGGCACCGACTCGTGCGGCACGTTCGGCGTGTTCATCATCAGCGGGCCGAGCTCGTCTTCGATGGCCTTGAGCTTGCCCTCCATGTCCTTGATGACCTGACCGAGGGCCTTCATCTCGGGCCCCAGCTCGGCGCGCTTCGACGCGTCGGTCTTCATCAGCTCCTGGGCCTTGTTCTTCTTCGCCTGGTTCGCCTCGAGCTCGACGAAGAGCGCCTTGCGCTGGGCGAACAGATCTTTGAAGCGGGAGAGGTCGAGCGTTCCGCTCCGCGCTGCGAGACGGGCTACGACGGTGTCGAAGTTCTTCGCTACCCAATTGATGTCCAGCACGTCATTTTCCTTCGTTCTTGAGGTCGTAGAGGTCGTCGACCACGACCTTCTTGTTGGCTTCGTCGTCGGTGGTGACCTTGAGGTACTGCTCCCACGCCTCGATGGCAGCGTCTTTCTTCTTCAGGTCTTTGAGCAGGTAGCCGAGTGACTTGAAGGCCTCGGCGTTCTGCGGGTCGATGGCGGTGGCCTTCTGGTACCAGGTCACGGCCTTGGGGTACTGCTTGGGGCCCTTCTCGCGGTAGGCGTCGCCCAGCTTCGAGTACGCGTAGACGAGGTTCGGGTTGTCAGGGTCGGCCTCGATGGCGGCGCTGTACGCCTTGATGGCGCCGTCCCAATCGTCGAGCTTCATGTACGCGTCACCGGTGGCCGCGCGCGCAGTGTTGCGACCCGGGTCGATGACGAGCACCTGATCGAACTGGGTGATGGCGTCTTTGAGCTGACCGCGCTCGACGTAGATGCGGCCCAGCATCTCGAGCGCGTCGGCGTACTTCGGGTTCAGGTCGATGGCGGCCTTCAGCTCGACCACCGCCTCGTCGCTCTTCTTGGCGTCGGCGAGAATTCGGCCGTGCCAGTACTTGTAGAGCGGGTTCTTCGGGTCGCTCTCGAGGGCCCGCTTGATGGCGTCGATGGCCTGGCTGTGGTCGCGCGACGAGTTCTTCACGCGCGCCATGTAGAAGTTGCCGTCGGGGTGACCGGGCTCGGCCTGCAGCGCGCTCGAGAGGTGATTGAGCGCATTGGCCAGCTGCCCCTGCTCGAACTCCACGGCGCCGAGCGTGACGATCACCTGCGTGTTGCGTGGTTCCTCTTCGCGGGCCTTCTCGAGCTCCTGCACCGACTCGGCGAGCCGCTGCAGCTTCCACAGGGCCATGCCCTTCTGGAGCCGCCCACCCTGCAGGCGCGGGTTGATGCTCAGGGCCTTCTCGATGTGCGCGAGCGCGAGATCG
>JAEUJR010000900.1 GCA_016793585.1 Archangium sp. | reverse complement strand
TTTCTCGTCGAGGCGGCGCTCACCGCGAAGCTCTCGCACCCGAACACGGTGCGCATCTTCGACTACGGCTGCTCGAGCGACGGCATCTTCTACCTCGCGATGGAGTTCCTCGAGGGCGACACCCTCGACCGCTCGCTCTCGAAGGGGCCGCTGGGCTGGAGACGCGTGCTCTCCATCGGCCAGCAGATCGCCCGCGCGCTGCGGGAAGCACACGAGCTGGGCGTGGTGCACCGCGACCTCAAGCCGGCCAACGTGATGATGCTGTCGGCCGACGACGACACCGACCACGTGAAGGTGCTCGACTTCGGCCTGGTGAAGTCGTTCGTCGACGGCCAGGAGCTCGAAGGCCGCGCCATCACCCAGCAGGGCATGCTCATGGGCAGCCCGCCGTACATGGCGCCGGAGCAGGGCGACAAGAACCGCGCCGACCCGCGCAGCGACATCTACTCGCTGGGCTGCATTCTCTTCGAGGCGCTCACCGGCAAGCCGCCGTACCAGGGCTCGGCGCCGCTCGAGATCATCCTCAAGCACGTCAACGAGCCAGTTCCTCCGGTGAAGACGCCTCCGAAGTTCGAGACGATTCCCGAGGGCATGGCGGCCGTCGTGACGAAGTGCCTGCAGAAGTCTCCGATGGACCGCTTCCAGTCCATGGACGAGGTGCTGCAGGCGATGAGCGAGCTCACCTCGCCCGTCGCGACGCCGGCCTTCGAGACCCCGCTGCCGCCCACGCCGCTGCAGGTTCCCGTGCCGCCGCGGAACAACACGCCGCTGCTCATCGCGGGCTTCGTGGTGGCCCTGCTCGTCGGCATTGGCGGCACCGCCATCGTGCTGCGCAAGCCGGGCAAGGCGAACGAAGCGAAGGTGCTCTTCCACATCGAGACCGAGCCCGCCGGCGCGCAGGTCGTCATCGCGAAGGTCATCAAGGGCGTGACGCCGCTCGACGTCGAGCTGGTGGCCGTCGACGGGCGCGCGATGGCCGAGGTGACGCTGCAGAAGGACGGCTACCTGCCGATGACGGTGACGGCCGCCGGGTCGGGCCCGCGCCTCGAGATGATTCAGAAGCTGCAGGTGAAGCCGCCCGAGAAGCCCGTCGAGCCCGAGAAGACGCCAGTCGTCGCGCCGAAGCCTGCCGTCGACAAGCCGGCGCTCGAGAAGAAAGAGCCGAAGGTCGACCCCATCGACAAGGCGTTCAACGACACGACGCCCGTGAAGCCGAAGGAGCCGGTGGTCGCGCCGAAGGTCGAGGCCCTGCCGGTGGTGACGCCAGTGAAGCCGCCGAAGGTGACGGCGCCACCGAAGAAGACGCCCCCGAAGCCCGCCTCTCGACTCGGTGGCGACGAAGACGACCCGCTCGCGCCGCACACGCCTCCTCCGGCGAACGACCTGAAGCGCCCGCAGAAGTAACGCCCCTCGTTCCTGCGCTTCGAGACCGGCGAGGTCTGGGCCAAGATGCCCCCTCTCGGGAGTCTCATGCGCGTCATCTTCCTGGTTCTCTTCTCGCTCGCGATGGGCTGCACCACCTCGCCCGCCGCGCTTCTCGGTCAGCGCTGCCGAACCGCCTCGGACTGCGACGTCGCTGCGGGGCTCGACTGCTTCGGCCGGTGCCTCACACCCGGCGGAGACTTCGACGGCGACGGTGTGGCCAACTCCAACGAAGGCGCGTTGTCGCTCGACCCGCTGCTCGCCGACACCGATGGCGATGGCCGGCTCGATGGAGACGAGCTGCTGGGGGCTGACCGCGACGCCGACCGCGACGGGTCGATCGACGCCCGGGAGCGGAGCGATCGCGACGCCGACGGCGACTGCCTGGTCGACGAGCGAGACCCCGATGACGCGACGCCCGAGACGAGAGAGCTCGAGCTGCGACGTGCGTGCCCCTCGCTGGGCGCGTGCGTGAACACCTTCGCCCGCCAGCGCGCTGCGTGCGCCGACGGCCAGCTCACCTGTACCCTCGACGGCAGCCCGATTCCGACCGAGACGTGCAACGACGTCGACGACGACTGCGACGGCGTGACCGACGAGGGCTGCCCCGGCAAGGCCTCGACCCGCGGCCCCTTCGCGCCCGTGCGGGAGCCTGACGAGGCGCCGTTCGGCCGGTTGATCATCACGAAGCCGTTCGCGCTGACGCTGCCTGGCGACGAGCCCCTGCCCGAGGCGCTGAGGGTGCTCGAGCTGCAGCAGGTCATCGAGGTGGAGGCGCGCTGCACGCCGCGCGAAGCGGGAGTCGCCGTGTCGCCCATCTCGTTCTCGGTCACGCCGCCATCGTGGAACCTCAGGCGCTACGAGGTGCTCTCGCCCGACAAGGACCCGGCGCCGACGCCTCGTGACGCCCTCGGGCGGCCAGCTTCGCTCACGGCGCCGGGGCCGCTGGTGGGAGCCATCGACCTCTCGCACCTCGCAGGCACCTACGCGGTGCTGCGCGTTCGCTGCGAGGGCCTCACGGCGAGCCCCGGCTACGCGCCGCTGACGCTCAGCGTTCCGGTGAAGGTGGCCGCGAGCCAGCCTGCGAGCAGCGGCTGCTCGTCGAGCGGCGCGGGAGCGGTTGCAGGTGCCGCGCTCCTCGTCTTCGCGCGCAGACGTCGCAGGGCCGTCGCGACCGCGGTGGCCATGGCGGGTGCGGTGCTCACCGCCTGCGCGCCATCACCAACGACGCCGGCGCAACCCGGCGTTGGTGTCACGAACGGCCTTCCGTTGTGGCCGATGGGCGGCGGGGCGCTCTCGACGACGAGCGACCCCGCGCCGCTCGCTCGCGCCATCTTTCCGCTGGGCAAGCTGCGGGGCCCGATGAGCTCGAGCCCCGGCGCCACCGGCATCACGCGCCGACTCGACCTCGCCGACTCCATCGTGCCCTCGAGCATCGGGCTCGACGAAGACCGTGACGGCAACCTCTTCATCACCGCGAGCAGGTACGGCCCGCTCTCGGCGCCGTTGTTGCTCGTGCCGAAGACCGTGCGCGTCGGCATGCGGTGGGAGGGCCGCGCGAAGCTCGAGACCGACAGCCTCTTCCACGACCTCGAGCTGCCGCTCGTGTTCGACGACACGCTCTGGCGCTTCACGGTCTCGCATCGGCAGGTGGTGCACACCCGCTTCGGTCAACGCATCGTCTGGCGCATCGAGTGGCTCGGGCCGGTCGTGCCCTACGCGAAGGCCCCCGACGAGACGCGCGCCCTCGTCGACCATGGCAACGAGGCCCGCAAGGCCCCACCCATCGACGAGTTCCCGCGGCTGCGCGGCTTCATCGACCTGGTCGAGGGCTCCGGGCCGGTCGACATGCAGCTCACCTTCGCCGCGCTCGACGTCTTCCACGAGTACTGGACGGACAAGACCTACGGCGCGCCGCCCTCGTTGCGCCGGCTCGACGTCACCGCCGCGCCCGAGGCCGCCGCGCAGACCGACGAGGCCGCCGTGCTCGCGGAGCGGGCCTTTCCCCCACTGGTCGACGCCGACGGCGCGCAGCTGCCGCTCGCCGACGCCACCCCGCAGGAAGCACCTGCGCTCGAGCTCACCCGAAGCACGGCGATTCTCCAGCCCGATGGCATGGTGCCCGAGCAGCTGTGGCTCACCCGCTCGTCGAAGGAGCCCGAGAACGAGCTCGTCATCTTCGGAAAGGCAGTGTCACGCAGCACGCTCATCGGCCCCAGTGGTGAGACGACCATGGCAGCCTTCGCGAGCGCGTCGGTCGCCTGCGGCCTGGTGAGCGACGACGGGCAGGTGCGCTCGAAGACGAATCAACCGTGCCCTGGCCGAATCGAGAACGGCGCGCGCCCGTGGGTCGGCCCCGACGGCCAACGCTGGGACACGAAGAGCATCGAGGCCGTCCGCGCCGCCACGTCGTCCTCGAGTCGTGTCGCTGGCTACGAGCCCGAGGCGCCGCTCTGGTACGGCGGCCGCTTCTTCGTCTTCGGCTACGAGCGCAACGCAGCAGGTCGGGCTCCGCCATCGGCGCGGGTGTTCGGCACGACGCCGGCGGTGGACCTGCTCGACGAGCCTGGCGTGCCCGGCGACACCATTCCCGGAGCGACCCGCTTCCAGCTCTCGGCCACGCCGGCGCGCGCTGCGGGGGTCACCTTCGCGACCTCGTTCGGAGACCGCATCGCGGTCGTGCGCACCTCGGACAGCGCGGCGCGCTTCGACGAGAACAGCGCCCCACTGCCGCATGGCGAGGTGCGCTGGTTCGACGAGAACGGGTTCGACCAGCAGGCCCAACAGCTCATCAGCTCGCGGCCCGGCTGGTCGCTCCGTGACGGCGTGCACGTGCTGACCGAGGTCGGCCGCGCCGGCGAGCTGCGGCTCATTCACGTCGAGCGTGACCGGGTCTGGGCCGAGCTGCTCGGCTCCCTGCAGCTCCCGCCGGGCCACGTCGCGGGCGGCGCTGTCTCGTTGGGTGGCGACAGGTACTTCGTCGTCACCCAGGAAGCCCCCGAGCTGCGCGTCACCGGGTGGGCGCTGAGCTCGCGGCGCGCGAACTTCACGCTGCAGGTGACCCCGCGCGCCGGAGCGCTCTTCGGTCACGTCGTCACGGCGCCCTCGACGCAGCTCACCGACGAGAGCTGGCTGCTGCGCCACGTCAGCGTCACGCGGGGCGATGGGGTGTTGAAGGTGTGCGTACCCCGCGGCTCGGGGCTGAAGGTCGACGCGCTGCGGGTCGGCGAGGCCGAGCGCTCGCTGGTGCCGCGAGGCGACCGCTGCTGGGTCGCGCCGCTCGAGGGCGACGACGTGGCGCGCTCCGCCGCCGTCGGGTGGACCCCCGTGTCGTTGCGGGTGGAGGGTCGGGGCTGGTTGCGCCGACAGCTCGCGCCCGTGGGCTCCCCCGAGAACAACGGTGCGCTCGAGGGCACGGCGGCGCCCCTGCGTGATGGCTCGCTGCGCTTCGTCACCACCGTCGTCGAACCCAACGACACTGGTCGAACGCCGGCCTCCTCGGCGGTGCCGCTGCTGACGCCGCTCCCCTGGGGCCCCGACCTCTCGAGACTGGTGAGCCTCGCCGACACTCGCGGCGCTGGGCTGTGGGTGTCGAACGGAGTCACCCCGGTGCTCTCACCGAAGCGCTGCACGACGATGCCGTGCCTCGACGGGCCCTACGCGCCAGACCCGGTGCCAGCGGGCAAGCCGTGGGTGCTGCTCGGCGCGAAGGAGCACCGCACCTTCTGGGTGCCGGCGGGCGTCACGGTGGCCGCGCCAGGGGGTGGCCTCATCGGGCCAGGGTGGCACCTCTCGGAAGACGGCGCGGTGACGACGTTGCCGGGCTCGACGATGCGCACCGCGCGCTTCCTGACGATGCAGTGGTTCTTCCTGAATGGGACCATCTGCGGAGCGCTCACGGCTGCCGAAGGCGGCGGCCTGGGCTGCATCGCGGCTGACGGCACCCGGCAGGCGTTGCCAGCGTCAGCAGCCGGCAGCTTCGCGCAGGAGCCCGGCTTCCTCGTCAAGGGCGTGCTCGAAGGCACCCAGTTCTTCGTCGAGCTCGTCGACGTCGTTCGCGGCGGCGGCCAGCGCGTGCTCGTCGGGCAGGCCGACGCAGCAGCAGGCCCGGTGCAAGGCACCGATGGAACGGCGTGGTGGGTGCTCTCGGGGGCGACGCCACGACGGGTCGGCGTGCGGGCGGGGCTGGTCGAGGTCACCGCGCTCGAACGGCCCGAGCGTGACCTCTTCAGCGCCACCGCCGACACGCTCTACTGGGCGTCTGGGCGCACGTCGCCGCGCACGAGCGGGAGCTCGACCTGCGTTCCCCAGAGCGAGCGCTGCAACGGCCTCGACGACGACTGCAACGGCGCGGTCGACGAGCTGGGCGACGCGCTGTGCACCGTGCCCAACGCGAACAGCCGGTGCGCCGGTGGCCGGTGCTCTGCCCTCGTGTGTGGCGCTGACTTCGCCGACTGCAACGGGCAGCGTGAAGACGGGTGCGAGACGCCGCTCGGCAGCGTGCAGCACTGCGGTGGCTGCGGGCGCGCCTGTAGCGTGGGCTTCACCTGCGACGCGGGCGCGTGCTCGCCGCCTCCACCGCCGCGCCTGTCGGCTGGAGACTTCTTCGCCTGCGCGCTCCACGCTCCGGGTGAAGCGCACTGCCTCGCGGGCCCGTGGCCGACGACGTCGCCGCCGAACTTCCCGAACCGCCTCACCCACCCCGCCGACGGAGACCAGCTCGTCACCGGCGCCGCCCACGCCTGCGTGCGCAGGGCCGGGGTCGTCTCGTGCTGGGGGCAGACCGACGTCGCGCTGGGGCCCGCTGGAAGCTCGGGCGCCGTTCGTGACGTTCCCCTCGCCATCACCGGCCTCACCGACGCGACCTCGCTGTGGGCGGGAGGGCGAAGCACCTGCGCGAAGCGCACGAGCGGTGAGCTGTGGTGTTGGGGCCCGGTGTTGACGGGGCTGACGCAGCCTGCGCCGACGACCGACCTCGACCGCTACCTCGCGTGGCGGGTGCCGACGCGCATCACGGGGTGGGACGGGGTGGTGACGCTGGCGCTCAGTGGTGACCGCGCCTGCGGCATTCGCAGCGACCAGAGCGTCGGTTGTTTCGGCCCCAACGCGAGCGGGGCCTTCGAAGACGTGACGTTCTCACTGACGGCGGCGGCGACCCGCGTGTGGGGAGCACCCGCGCCGTTCTCGGGCTCGGGCACCTTCGTCTTCGAGGCAGGCACGACGATGTCGGGGCTGGGCGCGCTCCAGGCCATCACGGTGCTCGGTGGCCCATCGGCCGGGCCGTACACCACACCGCAGCCGCTCCCGGGGCTCGCGGGCGCACGAGAGGTCGCGCTCGGAGCCTCACACCTGTGCGCGCTGTTCGCGACCGAGGTGCGCTGCGCTGGCACGAACACGTTCGGTCAGCTGGGGCGGCCCGACAACGCCGGCGTCTTCGCCTCGTGGGTGACCCACAGCGGCACCTTCACGAGCGCGGCTGCGACCGGTGACAGCAGCTGCTTCGTCGGCGGCGACGGCTCCATCTCGTGCGCCGGCAAGCTGGTCGAGGTGTCGGGGTACAGCCCGCGGTCGACGGTGCGGCCCATCACGCTCAGAGCGCCATGAGTCGCCCCCGAATGCGAATGCACCGCAGCGCCGGTTTCGTGAGATGCCTCCAGTTCACTGAGTGCTCGAGGTCTTGCTGATGACGACCCCGAACGATGTCTCGTCGCCCTCTTCTCACTCCTCGTCGCCTGCGCGCCGAAGAACGTCGCTCCACCGGCGGCGACGGCGATGACCGTGGTCGAGCTGCAGCAGGCGGTGGCGCGTGGCCCGTTCCCCTTCGACGCGTGCCAGGAGGCGTGGTTCTACGCGGTGGTCGACACGAAGAAGTCTGCCGCGCGGCTCGACACGCTGGTGGCGCAGGACTCGAGCTGTGCGTCAGCCATCGCGAAGGTGAGGCTCATTCAGCTCGCCCGCTCGGACACGTTGTCGTGGGCCGCCGAGAGCCGCGCGAACGACGTCGCCACCCGCCTCGAGCTCTGTCGCTTCGCCGCGACCTCGAAGTGGGAGCCCGGCACCTCGGCCGTCGCCGACCTCGTGCTCGACCCTGACGAAGGCGTGCGCATCGCCGCGGTGAAGGCCGTGCGCGCCCTTCGCCAGACCATCGCCGTCGGCCCGCTCGAGCGCAGCCTCGCCATGAAGCCGCCGCGACGAGAAGAGGAGCGCGCCCAGCTCTGCACCACCCTGACCGAGTTCAACATCGACGTGCCGCCGGCCGCGTGCCGTGGCCTCGACCCGGTCGAGCCGCCGTCGCCGCCCGACGTGCCCGGCAAGCCGCCCCCGAACCTGTGCCGCACGCTCATCACCAGCCTCGCGTCGCCAGACTTCGCCACGCAGTCACGCGCGCTGCTCGAGCTCGCCGCGCCGTGGGTGCAGTTTCGCAACGGCTGCTCGGTGCCCAACGACCTGCTGCTCAGACTCGTGCAGCAGGGAGCGCCCGAGGTTCGGGCGACGGCCGCGATGGTGGTGTTGTGGATGAATCACCCGCCCGACATGCGCCGCACGCCCGGCTGGGGAAAGCTGGTCATCAGCCCCGAGGCGCGCTGAAGCGACGAGTCAAGGCAGGCACGCGACCGTCGACCACACCGAGACGCCACCCTGGGTCTCGAGGGTGAAAAGGAGCCGAACGCGTTTGCCCACGACCTCGAGCGAGACGTCGCCAACGACCCCCGCTCCGGCCGCAGTGAAGTCGAGCGGCTGAGAACGAACGCGCTGGCCGTCGGCGTCGAGCTGCCACAACGACGTGGCGGTCGCGGCGAGGAAGCCGCCCGGCACCGCCGCGAGGGCCCAGATGGCTGACTCGGTCTCGGGCCAGGGCGTGAAGGGCGTGGCGCCGGTTCGCGAGGCGACGATGGTGCCGACCCGGGGGCTCCCCGTGGGTGACGCGAACGGAATGGCGGCGAGCACGCGCCCATCGGCGCCCGCCGCGAGCCGGATGACGCCCGCTGCACTGCGCTCGGACACCACGGCGAACGGGGTCGGCTCGCGTGACGGCGTGTAGCCCTGGCCACTGAAGCGACCCGACACCGAGAACGGCATGTCGTCCCGCGTCCACAGCGTGAACCACTCGCTCCCCGCCCAGGCCACGTCGAAGAAGCGCGAGCCGCCGCTCGTCTGCACGACTTGAACGTCTGCGCCCCTGGGCTCTCCGAGCAGGTCGACCGCGTGCCCGTACAGTCCGCGCCAGCCGAAGAGGTTCCCCGAGCCGCGGGGTTCGGCATAACGCCCATCGTCCCAGACGACGAAGAAGCCGGTCGGGCTCGCGGCGACCCGTGGCTGCGAGGCCGTGACGGGCTCCTGGCTGCGGCCCAGCTCCGGGCTGAGCCGGCTCACGGCAGACGCGACGCCGCTGCGGCTGTCGACGACCGCGAACTCCACGGACGCGTTGGTGGTGGCCGAGTCCCACGCCACGCCCAACACGCCGCCGCTCGTGCCCAGCGCCAGGTTGGCCGCAGGCCGGTGGAACGAGCGCAGCACTCCACCGCCGCCAGGCGTGACGAGCTGAACCTGAACTCCGGCGTCGGTCACCGCAGCGACCGCGAGCGCGTCGGCGACGAAGGCCACCCGCGCACCGCGCCCGCCAGGCACGTCGACCACGTTCGTCGGAGGGGCGGGCTGACAAGAGACCGAGGCGTCGAGGCCGGTCGGCAGCTCGTCACGGCTCACCTTGCCGAACGACCCCTGCAGCGATGACGAAGGAACATCGCACGCGAGCGCGAACGCGATGACGAACAGGCCTGAGAGAAGTCGCATGTGGCGGCACACCAACGGCGGGGCGCCGCCGATATTCATGGTTCCTGACACGTTCTGACACGAGACCGTGAGAGGAACGGCGCATGACCAACCACACGCACCACGCCATCGACTACGTCGAAATCACCGTCACCGATGTTGCAGCCTCGAAGGCCTTCTACGCCGCAGCCTTCGGGTGGGCGTTCACCGACTATGGCCCCGACTACGCAGGCATTCAGGGCTCGGGCCGCGAGCAGGGAGGGCTCACCAGAGGCACTCCCACTGGCCGCGGTGGCCCACTCGTCGTGCTCTTCTCGGCCGACCTCGACGCGACGGTGAAGGCGGTTCGGGCGGCAGGCGGCCGCATCAGCACCGAGCCCTTCACCTTCCCCGGTGGCCGGCGCTTTCACTTCACCGACCTGAGCGGCAACGAGCTGGGCGTGTGGGCCGAGCGCTGAAGCGTCAGACCTTGTTCTCGGTGCCCTTCATCATGCGCTCGATGTTCCCGCGGTGCGTCCACACCATCGAGAGCAGCAGCACGCCAGCGAGCACGGGGTACTCGATGGGTTTGCCGAGGAAGAAGCTGGTGACGATCGCGCCGACGCCGCCCGCGAGGCTGCCGATGGAGCTCACCTTCGTCACCACCACGATGACGCCCCAGATGACGGCGCCGACGAGCGCGGCCTGTGGCACGAGCACGATGAGCACCCCGAGGGCCGTCGCGACGCCCTTGCCGCCCTGCCCCTTGAGCCACACCGGGAACACGTGGCCGAGGAACGCCGCATAGCCGACGGCGACGTGCGAGAGCGGCCCTTCGGGGAAGACGTGCATCGCAGCGAGCACCGGCAGGGTGCCCTTCACGGCGTCGAGCAGCAGGACGAAGGCTCCGACCTTCTTGCCGGCGACGCGCGCGACGTTGGTGGCGCCGATGTTGCCGCTGCCGTGGTCGCGCACATCCTTCTTCGTGAAGGCGCGCGTGACGAGCACTCCGAAAGGAATGGAGCCCGAGAGGTAGCCGAGCGCGATGAGCCCGATGACGGTCAGCGCCAGTGGAGCACCCGGTACGCGAACACGACGAAGCCGTAGTTGACGAGGAAGAGGCTGATGGCGATCCACCGGGCGCGCTTCCACTCCTTGTCGTCGAGCACGAGCTCGGGCAGCGGCACGCCGAAGACGAGGTGAATGATGGTCAACACGACGGCGAGGGCGAAGCCGACGGCGGCGACGGTGCCGAGCGGGTTCGCGTGCAGCGCGCCGAGCACGTTGAAGTGCGCCACGCGGTCGGCGACGCGGGTGAGGCCGCAGCCCGGGCAGGGAACGCCGGTCGTCTCTCGGAAGGTGCAGCCCCAGAACGGAATGATGCGCGCGACCGGCACGTAGCGGGCGACGAGCAGCCCGACGAGCCCGACGATGCCGAGGGCGTCGATGGTGCCGAGAGTCCGGTTGCGCGATGGGAGAACGAGCTGCACGCGGCCGGCAAGGTACACGACCAGCCGCGGGAAGTCAGAGTCAGCGCAGGTCGTCCAGGTGGTGGGTCAGAGGTCGTTGAGCGAAGCGGTGAAGCCGTTCGAACGCGTCTGCGCTGAGGCCGCCAACGAGGCAGCAGGCTTGAGGCCACCGCTGAGGTCGACAGGAGACCGGCGGGCCGACTCGAAGCCATCAGCGAGGTGCGAGGCGAACGCGGGCGACGAGGCGCGGAACGAAGGCTGTGCGCTCGGTGCGGCCACCTCGGGCGTCATCGCCAGCGAAGCCCACGACGACTTGCTGAACGCTCGCTCGCCCTTGAGGGAGTTCATCGCGCCTTGGAAGTTCTGCGGCATGCGGTCGAACGAGTCGCGGTAGCGGCCGAGGTCGACGACCGCGGGAACGACTCGCTTCTCGAGCGCCGAACGAAGACCGAGCTCACCGGTCTGCTTCGTGGCCTCGTTGCCGGCCAGGCTGATCAGCTCGCGGGCCAGAGAGCGGAAGACGTTCATGGAGGATTGTCGGTCGATGTGGGTCTCAGGTTGCCTCCGAGAACCGCCGCAAGTCCGAGACGTTGGCGCTGGCCTCTCAACTCGACTCTCTTCACGGAGGAGTCGTCGAGAGAGCGTCAGCGTCGGGTGCTTGCGGCTGATCAGCTCGGGTCGAAGCAACGTTTGCGGGTGAACGGAGGTCACGCCAAACGCTTCGCGTCCGACTTCTGCTTTGTTCTCTCGAGAAGCGGGCAGCGAACAACGAGCTGGATGAAACACGACTGGTGCTGAATGACAGGCGACTGGGTCTCGAGACTTCGGCGAGCAGCGATGCAGGGCGCTTTGCTCGCGGCGACGTCTTCGTGCGGAGGCACTCCGGTAGGCGCTGACGGAGGCGCGCTGAGTCCGTTGCCGGAGTCGCCGTCCGATGCCTCGATCAGCGACTTCCAACGTGTGTTGTTTCCAGGATGCGTAGGCGTGCCGATCTCAGGCATCTGCCCCGATCCTGGAACGCCAGAGGCTCCGTCGAGGGCTGTGGAGGGGCCGTACCTCCGCTCGGACGGCGGCGCCGGCTGTTGCTACTTCGCCCTTCCGTATGTGGGGCGCCCGCTTCGCGACAGCACCGAGGCACGCGTCGCCCAACTCTCGACCAGAACGGACTGGTGCTGAATGCCGCCGACGGCTTCTGGCGCGCCTGAACCGGCGATCTCGACTGACGACTGGGCTCGGTTCAGTGAGCGCGCGAGAGCCCTCGATGGCGAAGTTCGAGCCGCGCTCGCACAGCGCTGGTCGAACGCTGCTCTCGGAGAACACGCCTCGATCGGCTCCTTCGCGCAGTTCACCTTGCAGCTCCTCGCGGTCGGAGCACCTCCCGAACTCCTCAGCGCCTCGCATCGCGCAGGACTCGACGAGATCGAACATGCACGACTCTCATTCCGCATCGTGTCGGCGTTCGCCGGCACTCCGTTGGGCCCCGGTCCACTGCCGCTCCCGCGAGGCATGCCCGACACAACGCTCATCGGAGCTGCGCGAGCGACGCTGATCGAAGGCTGCGTCGCCGAGACGCTGTCGGCCAACGAGGCGCAGCACGCCGCCGCCTGGACCACCGACCCCGTGATTGCAGCTGTCCTCAGACAGATCTCCGAAGACGAAGCGCGACATGCCGAGCTCGCCTACACCTTCGTTGGCTGGGCGATTCAGACCGGAGGCACCACCCTTGCCGACGCGCTCCGAGAGACCACGCACGAACAGCTCGCAGCATACGAGCGACTTCCGGCACCAGCCGGCCCGTCGATGAATCTGCGCCGGTGGGGCGTCATGAGCGAACTCGATCGTTTCGAGCTTCAACGAGAGGCGATGCGCAATACCGTGCGGCCTGCGCTCGAATCGATGGGGCTCACACCATGAAGACCGATTGGCTCCCCAGACTTCGACGTGCCGCGCTTCGAGGGGCTCTGCTTGGTGCGACCTCGTGCGGAGGACTGACCGGAGCGCAAGTCGACGCAGGCGCGATCGACAGCGGTTCTGCATTCCCGCCGTGCAGCCCACGGAGCGTCACGCTGTTCGACGGAGGCGCGCAGACCTTCTCGAGCTGCGACGTGATCGCCGTGTGGTGCGACGCGATTCCAGACAGTGGTGTGTGTCCCAGCCCGCCCGGAACTCCGCCTCCCGTGGGACCATTCGCGCGCGCCGAGACTGAGTCGGGGTGTTGCTTCGTCTCGCTCGCCTACGGGCGGCCGCTGCGCAACGAAGCTGGCGTCGCAACCGCCTCGGTCGTCACTCGCTCAGACTGGAGCTGAGTCAGGGCACTCCGGCATCGAGCAGCTTCGAGACCCGTCGCTTCACGAGCCCGTCACGGTCGGCGGCGATGAGGCTGCGCGCGAGCTTCTTGGCCTCGGCGCGGCGGTTCAGAGAATCACGCCGATGGCGCAGCGGGCAGTCGGTGGGTTGGCGACACACGCTGCCGACGAGACGAAGGTGGCCTCCATCGGCCAGCCGAGGTCGACCGAGGTGTCGAGCGCGGCAGCCAGGCCCGGGTTCGTCACCGTCACGTCGACGACGTAATCGGTGCCGGCCTCGAGCAGCCAGCCCCCAGCGTTCACCAGCACGAGGTCGGGCGTGCCCGCGTCTTGCGAGCCGAAAGGCGGTATGGCCGCCGTCGACGTCGCCCGCATCGGCGGCGAGCTGGTGGAACAGGCCCAGCACCTCGGTGTCGCACGCGCTGAGGGCCCCGGCGAGGGCGACGAGAACGAACCACCTCACCGGCAGAACCCTACAGCGCTCCGTGCATCAACCGCCGAGAATGCGACGCGCGTCGACGGTCGA
>JAEUJR010000880.1 GCA_016793585.1 Archangium sp. | reverse complement strand
CCGCGAAGGTCGAGATCGCGCTCGAAGAAGACGCCAAGAAGGGCGTGTTCCAGGTCGCCGTCACCAGCGCGAAGAAGCCCATCAAGGCCACGGTCACGCTCAAGGGCGCCACCGACACCATCGTCGAGGTCGACGGGCCGAAGGACGTCGAGGTTCCCGCCGGTACCTATGCGGCCTCGGTCACTGCCGAGGGCTATCTGTCGCAGACGCGTGAAGTGCAGATCCCCGCGGGTGGCACCATGCCGCTCGCCTTCGATCTCACCGCGCAGCCGAAGAAGATGTTGGTCATCTTCAAGGGCGACAAGATCGAGATCCTCCAGCAGGTGCACTTCGCCACCGGCAAGGCCACGATCCTCGCTGACTCGCACCCGCTGCTGCAGCAGGTCGTCGACGTCATCGTTCGCAACAACATCAAGAAGGTCTCGGTCGAAGGCCACACCGACAACAAGGGTGTGAAGGCGGCCAACCAGACCCTCTCCGAAGATCGTGCACGTGCGGTCGTCGACTACCTCGTCTCACAGGGTGTCGAAGCGAAGCGCGTGGAGTCGGTGGGCTATGGTGACAGCAAGCCGATTGCACCCAACCTGACGGCGCGGGGCCGCGAGCTGAATCGCCGCGTCGAGTTCATCGTGCTGGAGAAGTAAATGCGCCGACTGCTGAGCGGAGTCGTGGTGGTGGGGTTGTCGTCGCTGTTCTGCGGATGCCCCGTCGACCCTCCACCCGTCACTCCGCCAGCGCCGCCGCGCGCCTTCCTCACGCTGCCCATGACGACGGTGGTGGCGACCTCGATCAAGGGGTCGGTCACCACCATGGGCTGCAAGAAGGTCGGCCAGGTGCAGATCCTCGAGAGCGGGAACTTCCTGCTCGACGCCCAGTACAAGGGCGAGCCCACCAACTTCGAGATCGCGCCCGCCCTGCTCAACCGGCTCTACCCGGCGCGCGGCTTCTCGACGCCCCTCTCGCTCTCGGCGAAGGTCGTCTGTGAAGACGTCACCACGCTGACCGACGGCGGCTTCGTCGTGCGTGAGGGCCTCTCTCAGCCGATGAGCCTCACCTTTCTTCCCGTCGAGAGCGTTCGCGCGACGCCCGGCTTCCTCGCCCTGCCCGACTCCTTCGTCGCCGAGGGCGGCATCGCCGGTCAGCCGACGACGTTCATCGGCTGCACCGCCACCAACACGGGGCGTGCGCTGGTGCGGGTCGACTCGACTGGCATGATCCGCGCGATCAACGAGGCGCTGCCGCAGGGCTTCGTGTGCGACTACACCTCGATCATCACCGATTTGAACACCACGACCGGCACCCGCTGGCTGTGGATTCCGCAGACCGGCGCCTTCGCCTTCGATGGCAACCTGAACATCACGTCGGTCTTCAGCGGAGAAGTCAGCCGCCTCTCGGTCGCACCCGATGGCGACGCGATCGTCACGCTCGAAGACCCCAGCGCAGCCACCAAGGCCCAGATGCTGCGCATTCGTTCGCGAACGCCGACCGGCCAGGACTCGCGCGTGTGGACGACGCTCACCGGCCCGCTCGACACGGGCTACCCCGGAGAGTTCAACAGCGACCCGGTCGTCGATATCGGCACGCGCCGCGTCTACACCTCGTCGTGGCAGTACCGCATTCAGGCCACCAGCGGGCTGATCGCCGTGCTCGTCTACAGCTACGACACGGGCATGCTGGTGAACGGGCCGCCGCCCGCGATCTTGAACTTCAGCTTCCCCAACCCGCTCAATCGGCCGATCAAACCGAACGGCGCCTTCAAGGAAGACGGGTCGCTGTTCTACGCGCCGCTGCTCACCATCGACAATCAAGGGCAGGTCTCGACGACGGTGCTGGCCTGCGCGACGAACGTCGCCGGCTGCCAGAACGCCGCCCGCCGGTGGACGAGCCCCACCTTCCCCGGAGAGTTGACGACGGTGGTGCCGTTCTCGCGCGGAAACCTGCTGGGCATCGTCGGGCCTTTCGCGACCTGGTTCCTCGGCTCGATGGACGGCCTCGTGAAGAACCTCACCGCCCCGCAGGCCGACCCGCAGCCGCTGCGCCCGACCGGCAGCCTGATCACCCAGGGCGTCGTGCCCGGCAAGGGCACCGACTTCTACCTGCTCAACGGCCCGATCCCGCCGAACGAGCAGACGCCCAGCTTCCCCACCGAGGTCATCGCCACCGATCACCCGTCAGCGGGAACGCTATGGCAGCTGTCGATCATGGGAGGCACCCAGCCCGCCGACTCGCTCTTCATCGCCGTCGATGACAACGGCCAGGCGTGGATGCGCATGGCGACCGACCAGGTGAGGCCACTCGGGTTGATGCAGTACCGCTCACTGCGCGGCGCGACTCCGCCCTGAACGCGCCACCAGGAGCGCCTCGACGTTTCCAGCGGGCCCCGGCACGGGGCAGTCCATCAACCCAACGACGTCGAGCCCCCGGGCGCTCACGAAGGCGCTGATGCGATCGATCGCGCTCTGACGGGCTGCCCCGTCACGAACCACGCCTCCCTTCTCGATCTGTGCCGGGCCGACCTCGAACTGGGGCTTCACGAGCGCCACCAGCACGCCGCCCGGTTCGAGCTTCGGCAGCACGCCAGGCAGCACGAGCTCGAGTGAGATGAAGCTGACGTCGATCACGATGACGCTCACGAGCTCGGGCAGGTCGTCGTCGGTCAGGTGGCGGGCGTTGACGCGTTCGCGCGAGATGACGCGCGGGTCTCGTCGCAGCTTCTCGTGCAGCTGGCCGTAGCCGACGTCGATCGCGTGCACCTTCACGGCGCCGCGCTGGAGCAAGCAATCGGTGAAGCCGCCGGTGCTCGCGCCGATGTCGGCACAGATGGCGCCACGCATGTCGATCGAGAACTGCGTCAACGCGGCATCGAGCTTCAGGCCCCCGCGAGAGACGAAGGGCAACACCTCTCCCTTCAGCCGCAGCTCGGCGTCGAGCGGCACCCGGGTGCCCGGCTTGTCGACGCGCTGATCGTCGACGACGACCTGGCCCGCGAGGATCAACGCCTGCGCCTTCGTGCGGCTCTCGGCGAGGCCGCGCTCCACCACCAGAACGTCGAGGCGCTCTTTCTTCATCGTTTCTCCGCCGCCGAGGCCGCCTGAACGAGCCCCTCGACCGAGAGCCCCAGCTGCCTGCGCTGCTCCCGCGCTTCGCCGTGACGAACGATGGCCTCTGGAGGCAGCGACACCTGGCGAACGCTGCACGTGAGGCCCTCGAGCGCGAGCACCTCGGTGATGGCGCCGAAGAGGCCCCCGCGCGGCATCACCTCGTCGACGACGACGAGGCGCCCGCACGTCGCCGCACGCCGAAGCAGCGCCCGATCGATCGCGTTCACGTCGTACGTGTCGAGGGCGGCGAAGGGCCTGCCTGCGCACGCCTCTCGCGCGACGAGGCCCAGAGGGCCGTGGGTGACGAACACCGCCTCGGGGTGTTCGTGAGAGACCAGCCAGCGGCTGCTCGTCGCTGCGCCGACGTCGCGGGGGCGTGCACCTGTGACGACGCCTCGCGGGAAACGGATCATGGCGGGCGCCTGTCGATGGACCGCTGCGTGCAGAAGCTCGGGCAGATCATCGGAGAACACCGGCGCCGTGATCGACAGCCCGGGCAGCGGCCGCGAGAACGAGAGATCGAACACGCCCTGGTGGGTCGCTCCGTCGGCCCCGACGAGCCCGGCCCGATCGACCGCGAACACGACTGGCAGCCCCGGCAGCACCACGTCGTGGATCAGCTGGTCGACCGCGCGCTGCAGGAAGGTCGAATAGATGCAGACGATCGGCTGCAGGCCCGCCTTTGCCAGCCCTGCTGCGAAGGTCACGGCGTGCTGTTCGGCGATGCCGACGTCGAAGACCCGCTCGGGGAACCGCGCCGCGAGCCGGCTCAACGAGCTGCCTTCGAGCATCGCTGGTGTGATCACGACAGCCTTCGGGTCGGCGGCCAGGTGGGCCTCGAGGAGCGCGGCAAACGCCTCGGACCAGGTCGTCTTGCCGTCACGCCCACGCACGAGCTTGCCGTCTCTCAGCTCGTACGGGCCCATCGCGTGCCCGCGCGTCGTCGTGTCCGACTCGGCTGGCTCGAAGCCCCTGCCCTTCTGCGTGCGCGCGTGAATGACGGTCGGCTTGCCCGAGTCCTTCGCCTGTCGAAGCACGTCGACGAGGCCTGCGACGTCGTGGCCGTCGACCGGGCCGGCGTAGGTGAAGCCCAGCGACTCGAAGAAGCGTCGCGCGTCACCGCGGAGCATGCCCGCGACCGCGCCGACGTTCGCCGAGATGCTCATGCCGTTGTCGTTGAGCACGATGATCAACCGGCCGCTCGCGACGGCTGCGTGGTTGAGCCCCTCGAACGCCTCGCCGCCGGTCAGGGCGCCATCACCGACGATGGCGACGACCTGCCCAGGAGCCTTGCCGAGCCGAAGGCCTTCGACGAGGCCGACGCCGATCGAGATGGCGGTGCTCGCGTGCCCTGCGCCGAAGGCGTCGTGCTCGCTCTCGGAGGGGTCGAGGAACGGGGCCAGCCCCCCTGCCTGCCGCAGCGAACGCATTCGTTCGCGCCGCCCCGTCAACAGCTTGTGCGCGTACGCCTGATGCCCGACGTCGAACACGAGCCGGTCGACCGGAGTGCGAAACACGCGGTGCAGCGCCACGATCAGCTCGACCGCACCGAGCGAGGCGCCGAGGTGACCGCCGACCGCCCCGCAGGTCGCGATGATCGCCTCCCGAAGCTCGGTACACAGCGCGGGCAGCTCGTCGAGGCCCAGAGCGCGCACGTCAGCCGGCGACGCGATGCGCTCCAGCAGGCTCACTTCGTGCGCTCCACCGAGTAGTCGGCGAGAGCCGCGAGCGGGCCTGGCGTCGGCTCGACCACCTTCACGGCCTCCTTCGCGCGCGCGACCAGCTCGTGCGCCAGCCGCCGCGAGGCCTCGAGGCCCACCACCGCAGGGAACGTGTGGCGCCCGGCCGCTTCATCGGCCTTCACGGGTTTGCCCAGCTGCGCTGCCGTCGAGGTGACGTCGAGCACGTCGTCGGCGATCTGAAACGCGAGGCCCAGATCAGTGCCGTACCGTTCAGCCGCATCGAGCGCCGCTGCCGAGCCGCCCGCCGCGAGCACGCCGAGTCGGCACGAGGCCTTGATCAGCGCGCCTGTCTTCAGCCGGTGCAGTTGCATCAGGTACTCCTGAGCGGCCGGACGATCTTCGGCGATGTCGAGCACCTGACCGCCCACCATGCCGCCCGCACCGGCCGACATCGCCAGCTCGGCCGTCATTCGCGCGCGCGCCTGCAGCTCGGCCGTCGAGCCGTTGCTCACCAACCAGAACGCCTCGGTGAGCAGCGCATCGCCCGCGAGAATCGCCATCGCCTCGCCGTACACCTTGTGGTTCGTCGGTCGGCCGCGGCGCAGGTCGTCGTCGTCCATCGCGGGCAGATCGTCGTGAATGAGCGAGTAGGTGTGAATGCACTCGAGCGCGCAGGCGGCGTCTTCGGCCACCACACCGCCCCCACCGAGCGCGTCAGCGAACGCGAGTACCAACACGGGGCGCAACCGTTTGCCGCCGTCGAGCAGCGAATAGCGCATGGCCTCCGAGAGCGCAGCCGGCGTACGCAGCGAGATGGTGTCCATTCGGGCGGCGAGCAGGTGCTCGACCCGTTGCTGCGCACCAGGAAGCCAGGAAGCCAGATCGAAAGCCATGCGGCGCCTCTGTCACGGAGCGGGCACGAACGCACCACCCTCGCGGGCTCAGAACGGTACGTCGTCTTCTTCGACCGGCACCGCGGGCTTCTTCACGGGTGGCGGCGGAGCCGGGGGCCGGGCGGTCGCGGCCGTCGTGGGCGCTGCGGGCAGATCCTTCACGTCGATGGGCGCGGTGTGGCCGTCTTCGGTGAGCAGCTGCTCGATGCGCTTCTCGGCGTCAGAGAGCAACGCCTCGCCCTGCTTCACCAGGTTGATGCCCTCGGCGAACCGCTCGAGCGAGTCTTCGAGCGTCAGCTCACCGCCCTCGAGCGATTGCACGATGCCCTCGAGACGTTTGACGACCTCGTCGTACTGCACCTTGCCGCCGGTCACCGTCTTCGTCGCCATGTCACTCCTCGTCTTTCCCAGCGGCGCGGCCTTCGACGCGCACCGAGAGGGAATCGCCCTGATCGAGCCGAACCGTCAACTGATCTCC
>JAEUJR010000867.1 GCA_016793585.1 Archangium sp. | reverse complement strand
CTGACCGGGAAAGAACGCCATGAACGCGCTGAAACTCCGAAGCTTGATGCTCCTCACGTTGCCCCTGCTCGCTGCGGGCAGCGGCTGCACCATCATCGACTACGACGACGCCTACGCCGACTGCACCTTCGGGTGTCCCGGTACGCGCTGCGAAAACAACAGTGAATGCGCGTCGACCTGCTCGTGTCAGTCTGGGCGCTGTCAGGCGAACCCGAAGTGCACCAACAACTCGCAGTGCTCGAACGGCACCACGTGCGTGGCCAACCGCTGCGTCGCCGCGTGCACGCAGAACGCCGACTGCTCGACCGGCAACTTCTGCCTCGCTGGCAGCTGCCGCGCGATTCCGCCCGGCGCCCGCACCTGCAGCTCGAACGCGCAGTGCGGCCTCGACCCCTGCATCAACGGCTACTGCGTGCGGCCGTGCAGCTCGGCGATGGACTGCGGCGGCGACCTCGTCTGCTCGAATGGCTTCTGCGCGAATCCTCCTGTGACGGCTGATGGCGGCACGGCGGGCGGCTCGGCGGGCACGGGCGGTGGCTCTGCTGGCACCGGTGGTGGGCGTGCGGGTGGCTCGGCTGGCACCGGTGGCGGCACGTCGGGAACGGGCGGCGGCACCTCGGGCACCGGCGGTGGAACGTCGGGCACGGGCGGTGGCAGCGCGAACCACGGCGGCGGCTCGGCTGGTGACGCGGGCGTGCCCACGACCTGCACCTTCAACGCTGACTGCGGCCTCGGTGCGTGGTGCGTGAACTCGACCTGCTTCTTCGGCTGCTCGGCTGACACCGACTGCCGTGGCGCCGACTCCTGCCAGGGTGGCCTCTGCAAGCCGCGCCCGGCCGGCACCTGCAGCACCTCGGCGCACTGCTCGACGGGCCAGGACTGCGTGAACGGCGCCTGCGCGAACCGCTGCACCGCGCAGTCGGAGTGCACCGGCACCAACGTCTGCCGCATCGGCTACTGCCTGCCGCCGACGACCAGCGTCTGCACCACCAACTGCGACTGCCCCACGAGCCAGCGCTGCCTGATGGGCACCTGCCAGCCGTAATTTCGACAATCGGTTCGGTCCGACCCTCCCCCAGGACCTGAACAGTTCGAGCCGCTCGTCGGAGACGTTCTTCCGGCGAGCGGTTCGTTTTGTCTGCGCGGTAGAATCGGCCCGCGATGCAGCTCACCACCGTCACGCCGACGCCCGAAATCGCACGGTGGATTCACCATTTCTGGATCTTTCGCAGCCCCTTCGGCCTGCCCGGCGGAGACCTGCGCGTCGTCGTGCCCAACGGCCGTCACAAGCTCATCGTGCCGTGGCGAAACGGGCTGACGGCCACGTCTGCGACCCACACGCAGACGAATCGCGACGGAGACGCGGTGCTCATCGGCCTCTGGGAGCAACCCACCACGCTCTCGTCCGAGCCGCGCGACACCATCACCATCGGCGTCGAGTTTCTGCCGCATGGGCTCTCGCGCTTCTTCCCGGGCGTGGTGAGCGAGCTGACCGAGTGCATCGTGCCCGTCACCGACGTGCTGGGCCGCCTGGGGCGAACGCTGACCGCCGAGGTGATGAACGAGCGCACGCCAGAAGCGGCAGCCCGTGTCGTCGAGCGCTTCCTCGTCGCGCAGCTTCGTCGTGCACAGACCCAGGCGCCGCTCGTCGACGCCGCGCTGCAGCTGATGGCGGCGAGCGACTTCACGATGCAGGTGAACGAGCTCGAGGCGCGCATGGGCTACTCGCGCCGCTACCTGCACGCGCTCTTCCTCGAGCACGTGGGCCTCTCGCCGAAACGACTGTCGAACGTGATGCTCTTCGAGCGGCTCTACCGGCGCTTCTCGAAGGACAAGTCGGCCAGCGCGCTGCGTGACGACGCGCTCGATGTCTATGCCGACCAGTCGCACTTCATTCGGCACTTCAAGCGCTTCACCGGCTTCTCACCCGGCGCCTTCGCCGAGCTCGACAACGAGTTCGGCCGCATCTTCTACAGGCCGCAGCCGGGCAGTTCCCAAACGTCCAATCCTCCGCAGCGGTGACTCGGCACGGTGCGTTTTCGTCGGCGCACTGACGCGCTCACGCACCCGGAGTCCCCACATGGACCGTCTCATCAACTGGCTCGAGCTTCCCGTCACCAACCTGCCTCGCGCGAAGGCCTTCTACTCGGCCGTGCTCGGCGTCGACCTCGTCGACTTCACGATGCCGGGCTTCGAGTACGCGCTGTTTCCCTCGAAGAGCCGCACCAACGCCGGAGCGCTCGTGAAGGGCGAAGGGGCGGTGCCTTCGATGACGGGCCCGGTGCCGTACCTCGACGGCAGCAGTGGCATCGACGAGCTGCTCGCGCGGGTGGTGAAGGCGGGTGGCGAGGTGTTGATGCCGAAGCTGCGGCTCTCGGAAGAGGCGGGCGACGTGGCGTTCTTCCGTGACAGCGAGGGCAACCGCGTCGGGCTTCAGGCGATGCCGCCGCGTGAGGGGCCGGTGAGCGACGGCGAGATGCAGCGGCTGCTCGGCAGCGCACCGAAGCGGTTCGCGTTCGTGCTCAAGCCGGGCCCGAAGCACGGCCCCGAGACGATGGCGCTGCAGTGGGAGCACGCTCGAAACATGTTCACCCTGTTGCGCAGCGGAGCGCTCCACTCGGTCACCGCGCTGATGGACGGGGTCGACGTGCTCGGCGTCGGCACCATCGACGCCGCTTCGAAGGAAGACGTCGCCGCGCTGCTCGCGAAGGACCCGGCGGTGAAGGGCGGCCGGCTGACGTTCGAGGTGTTCGCAGCCGGCGCCTTCGGTCGCGAAGACGTCTGACGTTCGGTCACGAGCGCTCGAGTGCGTGACAGCTCAACGTGTCGAACACTCAACGGAACCCTGGTCCTCCCGATGTGGGGCTCGAGGTCAGGCCCAGCGCGCACACGACACGTGCGCGAGCAGCGTCTCGTCGACCGTGAGCAGCGATGCTCCCGAGGCGAGGGCGTGCGCCGCGATGAGTCGGTCGTAGGGGTCGCGGGTGAAGCTCAGGTCGAGCGCGCGGTTCGCGGCTTCTCCGAGCCCACCATCGTGAAGGAGCACCCCGTGGTCTTCTGCGAGGCGCTCGGCAATCCACCGGCCGGTCTCGCGCAGGCGACCGATCTCGAAGAGGGCCTGCAGCTCGAGCACGACGAACGGAGACAGCCGCAGGTCGTCGTGCTCCAGCACTGAGCGAATGGGGCGAAGGCGCTTCTTGTCGCCCGCTCGCAGCCAGACCGCGACGTGGGTGTCGAGGTGAATCACAGCCGCGGCTTCCAGTGCTTGACCCAGTCGAAGTGCACCAGCTCGTCCGGGTCGCCCACGACGAGGTTCGGGTTCGAGCCCGGCTTCGCCTTACGCGACTTCTTTCGCCGCTCCGACACGAGCGGCTTGATGACGAGGGTGCCCTGACTGCGGGAGACCTCGACCGGCTCGCCCGTCTCGAGCACCCGATCGAGGATTTGGTACAGCTCCGAACGAAGCCGCGTGGCGGTGACCTTCATGGCCCCAACCGTACGACTGCACGTACGTACGTATCAACTCGCGGGCTCCTTCTTCAGCGCCGACGCCAGCTCTTCGTACAGGTGAATCGCGCTCTTCACCGACTTGTCGAAGTCGCCCAGGTGCAGGCTCTCGTTCTCGGAGTGCGCGTTCGTGTACGGGTCTTCGACGCCGATGAGCAGCGCGGGCACGCCACCGAGCTCGGCGCTGAACGGCTCCACGAAGGGAATCGACCCGCCGCAGCCGATGGCCACCGACTTCGTGCCGTAGCCCTTCTCGAGCGCGCGGAACGCTGCCTGAAACGCGGGACCAGCCGGGTCGGTGTACCACCACTTCGCGCCCTGCTCGGCTTCGACGTGCACCTCGACGCCCCACGGCGCGGCCTTCTTGATGGCCTCGATCAACTTCTGCTGCACCTCGTTCGGGTCGAGGTCGGGCACGATGCGAATGCCCACGCGCGCCCACGCCGACTCGCACACGATGTTGCGCGCGTCTTTCTTCGAGCTCGCCTGCATCGCGTTGATGGTGAGCGACGGCTGGCGCCAGTTCGTCTCCCACGGGTGGCGGTCGCCGCCCATGATCTGCACACCCGGCAACAGGCCCGACTGCTTGCGGAACGTCTCGCGATCTCCGGGCAGCGCCTGAATCGACGCGCGCTCGCCGGCGGTGAGCGGCTTCACCTTCTCGAGAATGCCGGGGATGGCGATGGTGCCGTCGGCGTTGGTGAGCGAGCTGAGCATCTTGCACAGCGCCATCGTCGCGTCGGGCACCGGGCCACCCCACATGCCCGAGTGCAGCGACTGCTTGAGCGCCTTCACCTCGACGTCGACGGTGACGAGGCCGCGCAGCGCCGTGGTGATGCTGGGCAGGCCCGTGTCGAAGTTGCTCGTGTCAGTCAGCACGATGGCGTCGGCCGACAACATCGCGCGGTGCTTGCGCAGGAACGCGGTGAGGTGGTTCGAGCCAATCTCTTCTTCGCCCTCGATGACGACCTTCACGTTGAGCGGCATGCTGCCCGCAGCCAGCCACGAGGCGACCGCGCTCGAGTGCACCACGATGCCGGCCTTGTCATCGGCGGCGCCGCGGCCCCAGAGGCGGCCATCACGCTCCACCGGCTCGAAGGGAGCCGACTTCCACGCGCTCTCTTCGCCAGCAGGCTGCACGTCGTGGTGCGCGTAGAGCAGCAGCGTGGGCTTGCCGGGCGCCTTGAGCAGCTCACCGTACACGTACGGGTGCGCGCCTTCGACCTCGAGCAGCTGCACGTTCTCGAAGCCACGCTTCTTCAACAACGCCGCCGTCGCCTCGGCGCTCGCGCGCACGTGCTTCGGGTCGAAGCCGTCGAAGCTCACCGAGGGAATGCGCACCAGCGCCTTCAGGTCGTCGAGGAAGGTGCCGCGCTGCTGCTCGAAGTGGGAGAGGGCCTTGGAGACGGACATGCGCCGCCCTTACCCAAGGCGGCCCGCCGAAGTCCACGTGTCAGGGCAGCTGGCCGCGCGCCCAGGCGATTCCGTCGCCGAGCGCCTCGTGCGTCTCGACCGCGATGGGGTGTTTGCGCACGCTTTGCGCGAGCTTGAACCCGCGAGCGGCGATGCGCACCGCGCTCGACGTGGTGACGATGGTCATCGCGGTGATGGCGAGGCGGCTCGTGAGGTCGAGCCAGAACGACGGCACCGAGAGTTCGACCATCGAGATGGCGGGGCCGACCTCGAACACCACCGCGACCGGGCCCTCGGCGAGCCGCCGCTCGAGCGCCTCGACCAGCGGTCCCTGAAGCGCAGGCGCCAACTCCGCAGCCGATTGGTAGTGAACGACGAAGAGACCAGGCTGGGGAGTTTCGAACCTCATACGGCGTGACCTGTTCGTAGCGCGGCTGGAACCTTCGCGCTGAACGAATTCCGCGGAGCGGTGTCAGGTCACGCGACCTGTGACCACACGGCACGGCAGGCCGCCGTTCTTCACCGCCGTCGTACGGTCGATGGGGAGGCGGAGCGCGTCTTCTCCGTCTTGCAGCAGGAATGCGAAGCGCCAGCCCTGAAACGAGCGGCGCAGGCACGCGCCGACGGCTTGATACAGCCCATGCAGCTCGAAGCGATTCCCCACGCGGCGACCGTACGGAAGGTTCGCGATGACGAGGCCGGGGTTCACGTCGGGCTTCACGAGCTGCGTCGCGTCGAGGCGTTGCAGGTCGAGCTGCTCGAGCACGCCGGCCCGCTTTGCGTTTCGGCGGGTGACGCCCAGCGCCCCCGCGTTGAGGTCGGAGCCGCGCAGCCACGTCTGCGTCGGCGCCTCTGCCTGCTGGGCGTCGGCGAGCAGCTTCGGGTCGAAGCCGGGGAACTTCTCGAACGCGAAGTGTCTGGCGCGGCCGGGCTGCAGCCCCAGCACCTGTTCACCCGCCTCGAGCAGGAAGGTGCCGCTGCCGCACATGATGTCCCACAGGGCTTCGCCGGGCCGCCAGCTCGCGATGCGCAGCACACCCGCGGCGAGCGTCTCTCGAAGAGGCGCCTTGCCGGTCTCCTGCCGCGCGCCGCGCAGGTAGAGCAGGTCGCCCGAGGTGTCGACGCTGACCTGCGCGCCGGTCTTCGAGAGCCGCAGCTGCACCTCGGCGCCAGCCGCCGGAGCGCCCCACGCCTTCACCGCTTCGTTGCGCCACACCTCGGCGGGCGTCGCGGTGCGTGGGCCCTGCGACTCCGAGATGGCCAGGCTGAAGGGGCCGACACACTCGGCGAGGCGAATGCGTGAGAGCGCGCGGGGCGAGTCGACGTGGCCGAGCTCCCACGAGACGCGGCTGGCGATTCGGCTGCGAACGTTGACGCGCACGAACGAGCCCGCCGGAGCGTGGTCGACCGCGCAGCCGCCCGAGAGCGCCTTTGCGCGCAGGCCGAGCGAGATGAGCTCCTGACACAGCGGCGCCTCGAGCCCCTGCGTGCACGAGACGTAGAGCGACTCGGTCACGAGACGACCTGCGCCTCGCCGAGCAGCGCGCGCACGGCCTTGGGGCGAACGCCGGTCGAGAGCAGCAGCTGGTCGAGTCGCGCGCGGGCCTCGCGGTTCTCTTTGTGCACGCGCCGCCCGAGAATGAGCTCGTTCTTCAACGAGTGCTCCCAGCCGGCGAGCTCGGTGACGGTGACCTGGTAGCCGAAGCTCTCGAGCAGCAACGCGCGAATGACGTTGGTGAGGTGCGAGCCGAACTCGCGGCGGTGCCAGGCATGCGCGAAGAGCGAGCGCATCTCGGGGCGCACGGCGGCGCGCGCCTCTTTGAGCTGCTGCGCCACCTCGGCCTGACAACACGGCACCAGCGCGACGTGGTCGGCCTTGTGCCTGATGGCCTGAATGATGGCGTCGTCGGTCGCGGTGTCGCAGGCGTGCAGCGCCGTCAGCACGTGCACCCGCTCGGGCAGCACGCTCGCTTCGATGCTCGCCTCTTCGAACGTCATGCGCGCGTAGTGCAGCTCGGTGGCGCGCTCCTTCGAGCGTTTGACGAGGTCGGCGCGCGACTCGACGTTGCGCAGCTCGCCGGCGTCGCGCTTCGAGAAGAAGAGCTCGTACAGCACGAAGCCCAGGTACGAGTTGCCGCTGCCGACGTCGACGACGGTGGGCGAGGGGTAGCGCGTGAAGACGTCGTCCATCGCGGGTTGCACGAGGCCGACGAGGTGGTTGACCTGCTTGAGCTTGCGGCGCGCGTCGGCGTTGAGGTGCCCTTCACGCGTGAGCAGGTGCAGCGTCTTGAGCAGCTCGGGAGATTGTTCGGGCAGCAGCTCGGCCCGGACGTTCTGTGCTTCGACCTTCTCGCGCGCTTTCAAGGGAAACGGGTCTTACACAGCGACGACTTCGACGATCTCGGGAATCGCCTCGCGGAGGCGGGTCTCGATGCCCATGCGCAGCGTGGCGGTCGACGAGGGGCACCCGGCGCAGCTGCCCTGCATGTGCAAGAAGACACTGCCGTTCTCGACGCGGTCGAGGGTGATGTCGCCACCGTCTTGTGCGACCGCGGGCCGAATCTCGTTGTCGAGAATCTCGCGAATGCGCACTTCCATGTCGCTGCCACCGGTGATGGCCTTCGCCGCCATCTCGGCGAGCACCTCGGGCTTCACCACGACCTCGTTCGCCGAGAGGTGCTGATCGAGCGTCAGCATCACGCCGTCGTTCAGCTCGTCCCACTCGCCCTCGTCGCCCTTGGTGACGGTGACGAAGTTCGTGCCGAGCATCACCGCGAGCACGCCCTTGATGTCGAAGAGCCGCGAGGCGAGGGGCGACCGCTCGACCGCCAGCTCACGTGTGGTGAAGTTCATCGCGCCGCGCGGCAACAGCTGCGTGTCGACGACGTACTTGAGGGTGCTGGGGTTCGGGGTCCACTCGAGCTGAATGTTCACGGACACGGGGTGTGCTCCTTGCAGTTGCAACTGCTCGTAAGAACGA
>JAEUJR010000816.1 GCA_016793585.1 Archangium sp. | reverse complement strand
CCTCACAGCCATCACCACCGAGGGCGTCAGCAAGGCAGTGCATGAGCAACTGCAGAAGCTGGTGCGCAAGCCAGGAGCCGAAGCACCCGCGGGCCGGGCGACGACCGAGAAGGTGCGCTTCATCACGGCCTGGCAGCGCGGCGCGAAGTGGGCAGTGGTGCGCCCAGACGCGTTCCTGCTCGTCGATGAGGCCGGCGCGGTCCTGGAGGAGCTGCCCATCAACGAGACTGAAGTGGCTGCCTTCTCCCCCGACGGGAAGACGGTCGCCTGCGCGTGGGACCGCCGCATCGAGTGGCGTGACGGCGCGACCGGCGAGCTCGTGAAGAAGGAGAACCTCGACGACAAGGTGATGCGCGTTCAGTGGACGCGGCGTGGTGACCGCGTGGTGCTGCACCTGGAGAAACGCGTCGAGGTTCGTGCGTGGCCGTCGGGCACCGTCGAGCGCACCATCAAGAGCGGCCAGTACCCGAAGAAGCCAAGCGCCGTGGCGGTGAGCGAAGACGGCGAGTGGCTGGTGGTGGCGCAGTACAGCAACGACGTGCTCGTTCACGGGCCGGGAATGAAGAGGCCCGCCGTCTTCACGCCGCCGAAGATGGTGACGGGGCTCGCCTTCGTCTCGGAGCACGAGGTCGTCGCGAGCTGCCACGATGACGTGCTGCGACGCTACGACGTGCGCTCACCGGCGACTCCGCTGCAGCAGGTCGCGCTCTCCGAGGTGGGGCGATTGGTGCAGAGCCCCGATGGGCGACGTGTCGCGGTCGGTTCGCTCGAGGCCTACGTCGACTCGAAGCCCACCCGCGTTCTCGACGCGCTGACGTTGAAGGAGCTGTTCGTGCTCGAAGGGCCCTGCAAGGTGCTCGCGTTCTCGGCCGACGGCACGAAGCTGCTCACCTGCGATGGAATGAAGCTGCAGGTGCACGCGGTGGGGCGATGACGTTCGACGAGCTCGTCTCGGCCGCGCGGAAAGAGGGCCTGCTGGTGGCGCAGGCGGCGGCGCGTGTGGGGGCGGCGTTGAAGCCCGGCAACGAGCACGAGCGCTGGAGCGTCGACCTCTCGGTGCCGCGCTTCGAGTGGCGTGAAGGAGAACAGCTCCTCTTCGGCGGCCCGTGTCAGCTGCTCGGCACCTTCGTCGAGGGTGACGGGTTCTTGTGGGGCTTCGAGAACGAGAGCATCGACGCGGCGGGCTGGCAGACGGCGAAGGGCGCGATGGAGCGGCTCCCCGAAGTCGCAGGCGCGCTGTCGACGCGCGCGTTTCACGCCGACCGCGATGACGTGCGCCTCGTGTGCACCTGGCTCGCGGCGAAGCTGGGCTTCACGGGCTGCTTCGTGGGCACGGTGGGCAAGGCCGAAGCGTTCCTCGCGGTGTCGCTCTCGGACGGAACGGGCGCGTCGGGCTGGTGCTGCTTCTGTTCCGCCCTTCGTCATCAACGCCGCGCGCTCATCGCAGGCCCGGTCGGGGTGATGCTGTGCGAACAGTGTGGAGCGACCTGCGCCGACATCGCCGCCGAGAGGGGGCCGAGTGACGCAACCCCGCTCGACACGTCGGCGGCTCCGACGCTGCGGTTCTGCGTCTTGTGTCTCGAGCCGCGCGCCGGCCTGATTCTCGGGCCGCATGCGGGCATCTGCGCCGAGTGCGCGACGTTGGTGGGTGACGTGCTGACGCAGAAGGGCCTGCGCTGAGCCGTCCGTGACGTCGAAGTCACTGGCGGCCGGTGCCCCGAGTGGGCTCTCCTGACCCCATGCCCAAACTCACCGGTACTCCCAGCGTCAACACCTTCACCACCGTCTGGACCAACGAGTTCACTGCCGCGGTGAAGCGCGCCGCCGGCTCGAACGGAAAGCTCTCGGCCGCCGAAGCGAAGAAGATGGCCACGCGCACCGATGGTGACCAGCTGTTCGCCGACAGCGCGCTCGAGCTGATCAAGGCGCGGGGCAACAAGGCCGTCGACGTCGCCGCGCTCGCCACCGACGCGAAGGCCTACGCGAAGCGTGCTGCCGAGGTCGCGGCGGGCAACGACGGCAAGCTGTCACTCGCCGACGGCGCGAAGCTGCCGAAAGACCTCGTCGAAGACTTCTTCTTCCTGCGCGGCCAGAAGGCGCCGACGCCGCCGACGCCCGGCGTGTTGACGCTCCCGCAGCTCAAGACCGCCGTGGAGGCCGCGACGCAGGGCCTGACGTTGATGAGCGAGACCGACGCGAACCTGCGCTTCGTCTCGGCCAACGCCATCGGCACCACCGCCATCACGCCGCACCTCATTCGCCAGAAGCTCACCTACCAGCACGACCGGCTCATCGACTCCGTGATGTCGGGAGGCACGCCGCTCGCCAAGCGTACCGGCAGCGAAGTGCGTGACGCGCAGGCGTTCCTCACGCGGCTCGCCACGCCGAACGACCCGGCAGACCCCGAGTCGGTCGAGCAGGCGCGCCGCTTCGGAGCGCTCAAGACGCTGCTCGAGAGCCAGCTCACCGACCTCACCGTCGTGCGCTTTGGCAGCATCAACATCTCGACCTTCATCGTCGGCCGCACGAAGAACGGAGAGCTCGCTGGCATTCTCACCGGCCAGGTCGAGACCTGAGCGCGCTGGTCAGGCGCCCAGCACGAAGAGCTGCTCGTTGCGGAGCACCACGACGCCGGGCGTGTGCTGATGCCACGCCTCGATCATCGCCTTCGCCACCGTTCGGCCCTGAATCGTCTTCACGTTGCCCAGGCCGGGCAGCCAGCCGACGACGTCGAGCACGGCCTCGGCGAAGCGCTCGCCGGCGCGCGGCTTCTCGCGAGCGCCTCCAAGGAGCCCGGGCCGAACGAAGGTCACGCTGGTGAAGCCGAGCTTCGCGGTGTCGCGCTCGAGCTCGCCCTTCATGCGTGAGTAGAAGACCGGCGACGACGGGCTCGCGCTCGCAGACGAGACGAGCACGTAGGCCTTCACGCCGTTCTTCGCGGCGGCCTTCGCGGTGTTGAACTGAAAGGTGTGGTCGACCTCGTACATCGCGGGCTTGCTGCCAGCCTGCTTGATGGTCGTGCCGAGGGCCGAGAAGAGCACGTCGCCCTTCACCAGGTCGGCCCACGCGTCAGCAGCGCGGAAGTCGATGACGTGTTCTTCGAGCTTCGCGTGGGTGCGACCCGACGACCGCCGCACGAACGAGACGACCCGCTCGAAGCGCTGGTCTTCGAGCAGGCATGCGACGAGCTGTTGACCGACGAGTCCCGTGGAGCCGATGACGAGTGCGACAGCGCCCATGCGGCGACGGCTACCCCGCTCCCGTCACGTCTTCCACACCTCAGGCGCACTTCTTCGTGTCTTTGCGGCACATGCGCGAGCAGCAGTCTTCGGCGCTCGAACACGCGTGGCCTGCCGCCGTGCAGCTGTTCTGCGTGGGAGCGACGCCCGACTTCGCGCCAGTGCTGGCCGAGGCCGAGACGGCGAAACCGAGGGCAAAGCTGGCGGCGACGGCGACGAGAACGCTCTTCATGTGTGTGACTCCTTGGGTGGAAGCAGAACGACACCATGAAGGGGCGCCCGAGGTCGATTGTCGCGTTCGGCGCGTGCGAAATCGGGTGATACCTTCGCCCACGTGCGTCGCCTCGCTGCTGCCGTCGTGTTTCTGCTGCTCTGCGCCTGCTCACCCATCGCTGCGGAGCGCGACGCGGGGCAACGAGCCTCTGAAGACGCGGGCTCGCCCGTCGTCGACGGCGGAGCGGTGGAAGACGCCGGAGCCGAGCTCGACGCCGGCGTTGAGGACGCGGGCTCGTTCGACGCCGGGGTGGTCGACGCAGGCGTGGATGACGCGGGCTCCTTCGACGCCGGGGGTGCCGATGCCTCGGTGCTCGACGCGGGCCCGATGGTGCCGCTGCCCGGCCTCGGTGCGGTGAGTGGAGCGTGCGGACCGCTGTCGTTGATGGACCTCACCTCTCCGTCACCCGCGACCTTCGACACGCGCCTCGACTTCGGCATGAACCCCTTCGACGCGGGGCTGCTCAGCGACGGCGGCTACCGGCTCTTCACCACGCCGAACGCGGGCGGCAGCTCGGTGGCCTCGGAGACCTTCGCGTACGAGGTGCTGCACCGCTGCGAGCTCGCCGAGCTCTTCGCGACCGAGACGCAGGTCACGTACACGCCGACCACCAGCAAAAAGACCGACCTCGTCGTCACGCTCGAAGGGCAGGTCATCGGCGTCAGCGTCGCGCGCGCCTTCAAGTTCCCGCCGGGCTCGCCGCTGCTCGTGTCTGATGCGCGCTCGCTGCTCACCGGCAAGTTCAGCGACATTCAGGTGAGCTCGCGCAACGTCGACCCGCCGTGGCGCTGGCGAAAGCAGATTCTGCACGTGCTCGCCTACGACGACGTGGCGCGGCAGGCGGTGCTCGACGCGGCGGCGCAGATCGACGCCGGTGTGCGAGGCGACACCATTCTCTACCTCACCACCACCGACGGAAACGACGCCTTCATCTACTGAAACGCGTCGGCGTTCTCTGTGGCCCACTGGTCGAACGTGATGGGCCTTCGACCGAGAATGCGCTGCACGCCATCGGTGACGGTGTCGAGCCGGCCTTCACGCACCGCCCGCCAGATGTCGACGAGCGCGTCGGCATACGGCCCCTTGCCCGCCCAGCGCACCACGCCCGCAGACGCCTGCTGATCAGACAGCGCCTCGAAGCGCACACGTTTGCCAATCGCGCGGCCGATGGCCTGCCCCATCTCTGCGTAGCTGAGCGCCTGCGGGCCGGTGATGACGAGGGACTCGCCATCGTGGTCGCGGTTGCTCAACGCCTCGACCGCGACGTCGGCGATGTCGTCGGGGTGAATGAACGCAATCTGGCCGTCACCCGTCGAGCTGCGGAGCACGCCCCGCTCACGAATCGACTGCGCCCACCCGAGCGCGTTCAGCATGAACCCCGCGGGTTGAACGAACGTGAAGGCGACGCCGCTCTCGCGAACGGCCGCCTCGCCGCGCGCGTGCCACGGGCCAGTGCCGATGCCGGAGTGCACGTCGAGCGTCGAGAGCTTCACCACGTGCCGAACTCCAGCCGCCTTCGCCGCGAGCGCCACCGCGCGGTCCTTCTCTTCGAGCCCTGGCCCATCGGTGACGAGAAACACCTCGTCGATGCCATCGAGCGCGGGCGCGAGCGAAGCAGGCTGCTCGAGGTCGCCAGGCCGAAGGTCGACCCGCTTGCCGAAGAGTGTCTTCGCCTTCTTCGCGTCGCGAACGAACACGGCAGGTCGGTGGCCGCGGGCGATGAGGCGCTCGGTGACACGAGCTCCGATGTTTCCCGTCGCGCCGAAGACGAGCGCCCTCACGTCAAGGCGCTCCAGCGGGTGAGCACCTCGAGCGCCAGGCGCTTCTGACCGGCCACCGTGAAGTGCAGGCCGTCACCCATCAGCAGCTCGGCGCCCGGCGGCGCACCAAGCGCGGAGAAGAGGTCGATGGCCGCGGGGTCGAGTTCACGAAGGGTCTTCGCGACGCGCGCGAGGTCTTCGTTGCGAAACCGAACACCGAAGCGGGCGAGCCCGGGGTGTGCCGCCACCTGCGCCTCGTTCACCGCAGGCGGAGTCATCCACACCAGGCGTGCCCGCGTCTCGCGGGAGAGCCGATTGCGCAGCTCGGCGAGGTTTCGCGCCGTCTCTTCGTGATGCACCAGCGTCTTCGTCGCGTGGGGCCCCTGCGTTCGGGCGTCGTTCGTTCCGATGAGGCAGAGAACCCAATCAGGCTGCTGGCCGATGACCTCGCCAGCACGAATCAGCCCATGCGTCGTCGTCTCTCCGCCGACCGCGCTGACGAGCACCTCGACGCCGAGCTCGGCGCGGCGGGCGCTGATGAGCTCACTCAGAATCACGGCCCACGACTGCGGCTCCGACGTGAGGCTGTCTCCGAAGGCCACGACCTTCGCGCCCTTCCGGAGCGGAAGCCGGTCGACCATCGCCGCGACGGCCGGGTCGCGCCCCAGCTCGCGCGCCGCAGCGCTGGCCTCGGCTTTCATGCCCGCGAGCTCGGCTGCGTAGACGTCTGGTGAAAGCCCCAGCAGCGAGGCGTGCGTCTCTGGTGAGAGCGCGGCGCCGCCTGGCAGTGACGCCAGCGTTCGTGCGGGTTGAATGACCTTCAAGAGCCAGCGCAGGTGTTCGTTCGACATGGGGTTCGAGCTCCGTTCGAGGGAGCCCCAGAAGTACGGCACCGATGCCGAGGCGTCAGCTCGCCTTGGCCGCGCCGCAAATCGCCGAAACGACTGGCGAGGTCGCCCGGCTCGCGCGGTTTGCTCAGGTTTCACGCGGCGAAGCGGGTCAGCTACAAGGCCGGCACCGGATGAAAGCCAACGAAACCACCTCCACGCGGCGTGAACCCAGGCAGCAGCGCTCACGACAGACCGTCGACGCGGTGCTCGAGGCGGTGCGGCGCGTGCTCAAGCGTCAGGGCGCCAACGCCATCACCACCAATCGCGTCGCCGAAGCAGCGGGCGTCAGCATCGGCTCGCTGTACCAGTACTTTCCGAACAAGCAGGCCATCTTCACCGCCCTGCATGACCGCCACGTCGACGACGTGCGGAACACCATCGAGCAGACGATGGCCGACTGTGCGACGGCCTCTCTCGAGCTGTTCTCGTGCGAGCTGGTGGAGCGCCTCGCGAAGGTGCACGCCGAAGACGACGAGCTGCACGAGCTGATCACCGCCGCCGTTCCCGCGAGCGCCGACGGCTTCAGAACTGCGCTGCAGGCCACGTTCGCACGCCAGGTGACGTCACCCGAGCGCTCCACCGAAGACGCCAGCCGCGTGCTCTTCGTGCTGCCGCAGCTGGTCGTCGCGCTCGTTCACGGCGTCTCGCACCAGAAGCAGGCGCTCGCCCGCGGCCGCGCGACCGACGAGGCCATTCGAACGGTCGCCGCCTACCTGCACTCGCCTCACGCTCAGAGCGCGTAGTCGAAGTCGTAGAAGTGCTTTCGCTCGACGATTCGAATCTTCATCTGGCCCGTCAGGCCGACGAGCTCACCGGTGCCCGAGTCGGGCACGACGGTGATGACGAGCGACTCTGCGCCGCGGTTCATGCTGGCGAGGTGCGTGACGCAGAAGGAGCCGCGGCGGCCCTCGACGGTGCCTTCGATGCGCTCGATGGCGACGTAGGCCGCCGAGTTGGGAATCGTGGTGCGCACGCTCGTCATGTGCACGACGCTGGTGGCCTCGAGCGCGCCGTGGAACTTCTTGTCGAAGCGCGCACGCCCCAGCGAGATGCCGTCACGTTCATGAAGCGGTGGCTCGCCCTGCATGGTGACGTCGAAGGGCCCTGAGATGGTTGGCATGCGCGCGGTGTAGAGAGCCGCGGGGCGGCGGTCTTGAAGAAACGCGACACGCGCGGGCTCACGGTAGAATGGCGGCATGCGCTCGATTCGATGGCTCGCCGCCGCGCTGACGCTCTGCGCCTGTGAGCGTCGCCTTCCCTGGGAAGACCTCGACTTCACCGAACTCGACCTGCCGGCAGTCAGCGTCTTCCGCGCTCCCAACGAGCGGCTCTGCGGGTTCCTCGATGGGCGCTTCAACCAGAACGGCACCCTGCTGAGCCCGGGCCAGTTGAGCTGTGACGATGGTGCGTCTGGTCGAGTCGAGGTGCTCGCGACGGGCTCCAACGTCGCCGGTCAGCTCGTGCCTGGCCCGGTGTCTTTTGCCGTCGCTTTTCCTCCAATGCTGCATCGGTTCGACCCGACCACCGGAGCGCTCCAGAGCAGGGAGTTCGACACGACGAAGGGCCCGCTCGTTGGCGTCGACGGCAGCGGGCGCACCTTGCACTCGAGGAGCGGCGCGCTGGTACGCGTCGAACCCGACGGCTCGACCACCACGTTGCTCAACAGCCTCACGGGCTCGTTGCTCATCGCGCCCGACGACCGCGTGTTCGTCTCGCGCACCGGCGGCGCCATCATCGACCAGCTCGTCAACGGGCGCCTCGAGCCAGCCATCGCGTGCCCCGTTCCACAGCTCGAGGTCGACTGCACGTCGACGTGGGTGCATGGCTTCGACGGGCGCGGCTCGCTCTATGTCTCGGGCCTCTTCCGCGCCGCAGATGGCGCCGTCTCGATGCGCTACGGAAGGCTCGATGCCGACCGCTCGCTGCACCGGCTGCCAGACGGGCCAGCCACGCTCAGGCTCAACGGAGGCGTCTCGACGTGCTCGGTGACGCGCGCTGGCGCACTCGTGTGCGCCTACAACTTCGAGCAGAGCGACGCCGACAACTACGCGCACCACCTCGAGCTCATCGTGCTGGCGCCGGGCGCCTCGGAGTGGCGACGGGTGGGCAAGTTCCCCGGTGAAGGCTCGGCGCCACTGCAGGTGGCCGCGCGTGAGCACGACTGCATCGCGGGCTCGTACGCAGCAGGCGCCTCTGCGCGCATTCTTCAGCTTCGGGGCTACCGCTTCTGACTGCGCGGGCGCGCCACGACATGCGACGCGAACTGAAGAAGCCCAGAGGCATCGTGCCCGGCGCGCCCAACGGCGAGATGGAGCATCGGCGCGTGCCGCCCTCGCCCGCCCTCGCGCATCGGCTCGCGCACTTCTGGTGGGTGCGGTGGAACCTGAACGAGCCGTTCGTCGCGATGACGCTCCCGCACCCGACGGTGCACGTCATCTTCGAGCCACCCGCGGCGGGCGTCGTGCACGGCGTTCCCGAGCGGCGCTTCGAGCGACGGCTCGAGGGCCGTGGCTTCGTGTTCGGCGTGAAGTTCAGGCCGGGGGGCTTCTCGGGGCTCGTCGACTCAGACGTGCGCGCGCTCACGAACCGGGGGCTGCCGGCGCGCGAGGTGTTTCAGGGAGTGGCGAGGCTCGAGCGCGTCGTCGCGAAGGCGGCCTCGATGGAGACGTGCGTCGAAGCCGCCGAGGCGTTCTTCTCGTTGCCCGCGCTCTCTGATGAAGCGGGGCTCGTGCGCGACGTGGTGGAGCGCCTCGAAGAAGACCGCTCCTTCGTTCGGGTCGAGCAGGCCGCGGCGCTCGCGGGCGTCGACGTGCGCACGTTGCAGCGGCTCTTCCGGCGGCACGTGGGCGTCACGCCGAAGTGGGTGCTGGCGCGTTACCGGCTGCACGAAGCCGCCGCACGGCTGACGGAAGCGCCTCGGTCGTCGCTGGCGCGGTTGGCCGCCGAGCTGGGCTACGCCGACCAGGCGCACTTCACGCGCGACTTCACCAGCGTGGTGGGCCGCTCGCCCCGCGTCGTCGCGGGCGTTGTTCGGGGTCGGTGAATGGTGCAAGCAGCGCCGATGCGCCCGACCGTCGTGCCCCTGTGCGCCACCGCCCTGCCGGCCTGCGGCCTCCTCTGCGTGCCGAAGCCGGGCGCGAGCCTGGGAATGGCGTTCTGCTTCGAGCCGAAGGCGTGACGCGATGAAGCGGTCCTCCGCCATGCTGCTCGCCGCGGTGTTCCTCTTCGCGGCCGTGACGTTCGTCGTGCGCGCGCAGCTGCGAAAGCGCCAGCTGCTCGAGCACCGCGCCGACCTCGACCCCGACACGATGGCCGCGAAGTTTCACACTGGCGAGCGGCCGTGCCTTCGGTACCCGCCCGAGGCGAAAGAGACGCCCGCGGCGTACGCGGCCTCGGCGAAGCGGCTCGACGACGCAGGGGTCGAGGCTGATCAGCTCGCCGACGTGCTCGGCCACTTCCTCACGGTGCACCGGGAACGCGAGGCCCGCAGCCATTCCCTCGGCAGCGTCGACGAGTACCTCGCGCAGCTCGAGTCGCAGCAGACCGACCCGCTCGGCAAGCTGACGTTCTGGGTTCAGAAGGAGCTCTTGCGCGCCAAGCTCGAGAAGATCGTCAACGGCGCTGCGAGCACGCTCGAAGACCACGAGCGGCGCGGCGTGTTGATGTGGAAGTCGCTGTCGGCGGAGCAGCGCACGGCCTTCGACGAGCTCGAGGCGACGGTGCCGCTGCACCTCGAGGTCTCGGGGCTCGTTCGTGTGCTGGAGCAGCTCAAGCCGCTCACGACGCGGCGGCGGGCGAAGGCGCTCATGGCGCTGGTCGTCGAGAAGAAGAAGGCGCGCCCCGAGTTCCCCGTTCGGCTCGAAGACCTCGGCGTGCCCGAGCCCAGCACGGTCGATGCGTGGAGCCAGTCGTTCGTCGTCAAGGCCGTGGGAGACACCGTCGAGGTTCGTTCACCCGGCGCCGACGACGTGACCGACTCCGACGACATCGTCGAGCGCACCGTCATCGAAGGTGCGGCCTTCACCGAGCCCAGACCAGCGCCTTGTGGCGCCCTCGGAGGAACGCTCGTCGTGCGGCGCTCGGACTTCGGCGACCACCTCGACCCGATGAAGCACCTGATGCCCGAGCTGGTCGGCGGCGTGATGCGCGGCTTCAAGGTGCTCGAGGTGAAGCCGGGCTCGCCTCCCGACAAGGCGGGGCTGTGCACGAACGACCTGCTGCGCAGCGCCAACGGGTTCTCGTTCGAAGACCCCTCGGCCACGCTCGATGCGTACGCGAAGCTTCGCGCAGCCAATCGCATCGTGCTCGCCGTCGAGCGCGGCGGCGTCGAGGGCTCCATCACGCTCGACGTGCGCGACTGATCAGCGACCGAGCTCGTACGTCGTGTCGAACAGCGTGCGCGTGCCACCGTCGAGGAACCGCACGCGCGCGGTGCGCGTCGCCGGCTCTAGGTCGAGCACCACCGCGTTGTTCACCGCGGTCGAGAAGTCGAACTGCGGCCCCGACGGGTACGAGAGCGACGGGTTCGAGAACTGGCCGGCGGGCCCCGCGGCGAGCTCCACCTGCTTCGAGCCGACGCCGTCACGCGAGACACGGCCCGCCACGCCCATGTGGAAGTCGCCCGTGAGCCAGAGCAGGCCCGAAATGGGCGTGGCGTCGATGAACTCGAGCACCTCGCGGCGTTGTTCAGGGAAGCCCTCCCAGCGATCGGGCGCGAAGACCTGGAAGAAGGCGCCCGGGTAGCTGGTGATGGGCACCGAGTTGAGCACCAGCTTGAACGTCGCGGTGCTCGCAGCGAGGCCAGCCTTCAGCCAGTCGAGCTGAGCGCGCGAGACGTACTCGTTCTTCGAGCGGCTGCGCTCGGAGCGGCAATCGAGCACGAAGACCTCGGCGGTCGCTCCGAACTCGAGCGAGCGCCAGAGCCGCTGCGGGGCCTGCATGTCGGCCCGCCAGGGCTGGTGCTCGAACGTCGCGCGACGGGCAGCCTCGAGGCGCTCGGCGGGCACCCGGTCACCGCTCGCGTCGTTGACGATTTCGTGGTCGTCCCACGTGCTGATGATGCCGGTGCTCTGACGAAGCAGCCGCTGCGGCCGGCGCGTCAACGCCTCGCCCCACTTCTCGCGGTAGCTGGGCAGGTCGGTCGCGCCGTCGGCATAGACGGTGTCACCGAGGAAGAGAAAGGCGTCGCACTCGAACTCCTGCGAGATGCGCGTGAGCGGCGTGAGCGGGTAGCTCTGCCGAGAACACGACGAGACGCCGAAGCGCAGCGGGGCCGAGACCCCTGGCGCGAGCGCGGTGCGAAAGCGGCCCTCGTCGCTGCGGTCGACCTCGGCGCCCGCGCGATGCGCGACGAAGGCGTACGAGTACCACTGCCCGCTGCGAAGGCCGTCGAGCGCCACCAGGCTGATGCCGTGGTCCATCACGGTGGCCTCGACCGAGCGCACGTTCGTGGGCTCGTCCTTCGGCCACACGTCGACGCGCAACGAGTCGCTGCCGACGTAGCGGGTCCACGCGAGACCGCCAGTCGCAGATGGATCTCCGACCGCGACGCCGTAGGGGAACTGCGGGCTCCGCGGGCCTTCTTCCCTCGGCAGGGCGTTGCAGCCAGCCGTGGCGAGCGCCCCGAGCGTGAAGCGCCGGGTCAGCTTCATGGGCGCCCCCTCGGCGCGACGGGCCGCGTGAACACTCCGAGCGGGCCCGGGTTCGCACGCGACGACAGCGCAGCGGGCCGACGCACCGGGTTGAGCGGTCGTTCCTCTACGACCGCTGGCGTGACGTGGCGGCGAAGGCTCACGGCCGTGCTCCCTGCCACGCGCCGACCAGCTCGAGCACGTCGACGACGAGGCCGCCCAGGAGCGCCGTGACGACGCCCGAGAGCAGCAGCGCCTGGCCGCCGCCGAACTCGCGCGCCTCGAGGCCCGAGCCCACCACCATCGCGAGCACGCCTGCGCCCTGCGCGAGCAGGCCCCACCGGGCGAGTCGCCACGCGTTGGCGCGCGCGCCGTCGACGTCACCCTCGACGAACCGGGTCAGCCACGGCAGCGTGAGGTGCACGGCGCCGAAGTTGAGCGCGACGCCGACGGCCACGCCGAGCGTCGAGATGATGGGGCTGGGCCGGCCGGTGGCGTCGACGGGAGCACCCGTGATGGCGCCGGCGGCGATGACCGAGAGCGTCGTCGCGGCGGCAGCGCTGAGAATCGCCGTGGTGAAGAAGGCCGTGGTGGCGAGCGGGGTGGCGCGAGGCTGGTCGGCGAGCGATGCGGCGCGCAGGTTCGAGGCAGCTCGCGGCGCTTCGGAGGGTGCGGCCAACAGGAGCGCTGCCACCAGCACCGAACTCATCGCCCGTGTGTAGCGACCTCGCAGCGCCCGGCGCAACAGGCACGTTCAGCGCGCGACTTCATGACACGATGGCGCGCCATGCCTGCACCGCAGACGACTCCGCACGTCATCGACGTTCTTCGCATCAACGGCACCTCGTCGAAGGCGACGCCTGACCTGCTCATCGAGATTCCGCACGGCGCCACGCGCACGGCAGACTTCACCGCCGTCGAAGAGGCGCTCACCAGCCCGCTGCCACCGAAGCTCAGTGACTTCTTTCACGTGAACACCGACGCCGGAGCGCCCGAGCTCGCCGTCGCGCTCGCGCACCGCTTCGTGACGATGGACCCGACGAAGTCGGTGGCCATTCTGCGCTGCCGCATTCCGCGAACGTTCATCGACTGCAACCGCCGCATCGACGCCGACCCGTCGGAGTTCAAGGCTGGCAAGGTGACGCCGGGCCTGATGCCGTGGGTGACGACCGACGCCGACCGCGAGCTGCTGCTCGGTCGCTACCGCGCGTACGTGAAGGCCGTCGACGACGCCGTCGCCGAGGTGATGCCGAAGGGCGGAGCGATGCTGCTGCTGCACACCTACGCGCCGCGCTCGGTGGGCGTCGAGGTCGACCTGAACATCGTCACGTCCCTGCACGACGCGTACACGCCCGAGAAGGAGCCGACCTGGCCGCTGCGCCCCGAGGTCGACGTGATTCACAAGACCGTCGAAGGGCAATCACTCGCGCCGGCGAAGGTGGTCGAGACGCTGAAGCAGGGCCTGGCTGGCGTGAACGTGCAGCTCGCCGATGGAGAGAGCTACCCGATGCACCCGAGCACGCTCGCGTTCGCCCACGTGACGAAGTGGCCGGGCCGCGTGTTGTGCGTCGAAGTTCGTCGCGACCTGCTGGCGAGCCCGTGGACACCCTTCGCGCAGATGACGATTGGTGACGAGAAGTGCGCGCGGCTGGCGGGTTCGTTCGCCGAGGCTGTTCGGGCGTGGTGGTGAGCCGTGAGCCAGACCCTCTTCGAGCGGGCGCGCGCCCTGCACGCCACGGGACAGAGCGCGGAGTCGATTCGCGACACGCTCGTGGCCGACGGCTTCGCCGCGGAAGACGTCGCGGTCATTCTCGGCAGTGTCGGCGCTGGCATTCAGCCGAGGCCGGATCCGTCGGCTGACACGGTGCCGCTCACGGTGATGAGCCGAATCTCCCGAAGCCGCGCTCTGTTCGGCATGCTGTTCCTTCTCACGCTCTCGATGTGCGCCGCGCTCTTGTGGCTCTTCACGTCGCTCTTTCGCGGCCACCATTGACAGGCAGCCGGCTTGCCCTCAGCTGAGGCCTGACTCGACGCGCTGACTGCGGCAAAGTCGCGCGACCATGGCGACGGAGAAGAAGACCGCGAAGCCGAGTGCGAAGAAGAAACCCGCCGCGAAACCGGCTCCCGCAAAGAAGGGCGTGCTCCGCGGCGTGGCGCTCGTCGAGGCCGTCAGG
>JAEUJR010000796.1 GCA_016793585.1 Archangium sp. | reverse complement strand
CGTGTCGGCGCACCACCTGCTCACGACCTCGTACAGCGAGACCTGGGCGATCGAACCGCGGCACGAGCTGCCGTTTCCGCTCGCGCTCGAGCTCGTCTCGGCGCCGATGACGAACGAGGTGAGCGAACGACTCACGACCTGGCTGCGTGGCTATGCGCGGCGCGGGCCGCCCTGGCAGGATCTCGTCGAGGCCGAGCTCGACCCCTCGCGGCTGTCGCTGGTGCTCGAACGCTTCGTCGGCGTCACCTGCGGCGATCTGCTCCGCAACCTCGGAGACGAGCGCTGGGTGTTGCCGGTGCCGACCTGGCTGCGACTGGCAGAAGGGCTCTTCGACGCGTTCGAGCGCAGTGGTGACGAGCTGCTCAAAGAGCCTCCGTGCCCGCAGGGCATCGGCTGGTCGCTCACCGGCGAGCTCACGCTGGCGCCAATCGCGCTGAACGCGCTGCTCGCGACCGGCCGCGACGTGAACGATCACTCGATGCTGTTCTCGCCAGAGCACGTGACGCGCGCGCCGTTGAACGAACGAACGCTCGTCTTCGAGCTGGGCGTCTGCCTCGCGTGGATGCTGACCGGCTGGCACCCGCTCGAGGCCGAGGCCGGCGGGCACGTGGGCGGGTTGCTGCGTGCCGAACGGCCGCTCGCCGCAGGGTGGAAGCTGGGCACCAGTGACGAGGTGATCGCGGTGCTCGAACGCGCGATGGCACACCTGCCCGACGCGCGCTTTCGAACGCTGAAGGAGTTCCGGTTCTCTCTGCGCAGCGCGTGTGGCGTGGCACCGGCCTCGAAGATCGAGGCGTTCAGCACGCTCGAGGCGGCCACCCACCGCTTCGTCGATCGCCTCGTCGAGCACCTGTGGACGAAGGACACCCTGCTGCCCGCGACCTGGGAGGGCCTGTGGCCCGAGGGCATTCACCCGCTCGAAGGGTTGTCGGTGGTGGAAGATCGCCTGCTCGAGCACCGGGTCGACAAGCGCACCTTCGTGCGGCGGGCCGAGGTGGGGCACTCGATTCGGCCCTGGCGCACCCCTCCCGAGCGGGCGGAAGACGAAGCCGCGTTTCGAGCAGCCGACGGCCAGCGGTGGTGGGTGGGAGCGCCTGCCGCACGGTACCCGTGGCGCTGAAGGCTTAAACTGCGCTCGTGAGTGCGTTACACCGGTCGCACTTCAGATGAGCCACCGGATCACGCCGATCGATCACCCCGTCACCTTCGAGATCGATGGAGAGTCGATCACCGGACAAGACGGCGACACCATCGCGGTCGCCTTCGTCGCGGCGGGCCGCACCACGCTGTCGCGCTCCATCAAGTACCACCGGCCGCGCGGGCCGTTCTGCCTGTCGGGCGGCTGCTCGCACTGTCTGGTGCGCGTCGACGGCGTGCCGAACCAGCCCTCGTGTCAGGTCGACATCAAGCCCGGCATGCGCGTCGAGCGGCAGAACGCGTTCCCCGACGCGAGCGTCGACGTGCTGCAGGCGACCGATCTCGTCTTCTCGAAGTGGTTCAACCACCACGAGTTCCTCGCCGGGGTGCCAGTCGTCGAGAAGGTGCTGTTGCAGGTGGCGCGCAAGCTGTCGGGGCTCGGCTTGCTGCCTGAGAAGCCGGCGCCGCCCCGCGAGCCGCCGATCGTCGAGTCCGTCGCCGTCGCCGTCGTGGGTGGTGGCGCCGCGGGCCTCGCCGCCGCGCGACGGCTGGCCGAGCGCAACGTCGCCTTCACCTTGTTCGAGCGCGATCGATCGTGTGGTGGGCGGCTGCTCCATGGCTGCGACGAAGGCGCGCCAGCCATCGTCGTTCCCAGAGGCACTTCGATTCGAACGGGGGCGACGGTGGTCGGCGTGTTCGCTGACGATCACAAGCCCTTCCTCGCGGTCGTGCAGCACCAGCGCCTGCACTTCGTCTTCTACGAGCGGCTGCTGCTCGCGAACGGTGGGCAGCCGACGATGCTGACGTTCCCGAACAACGATCTGCCTGGCGTGTTCGCGAGCCGCGCCGTGAGCCGCATGATCCGCAAACACGGGGTACTGCCGGGTGAGCGCATCGCGGTCGTGGGAGACGCCGACGAAGCGAAGTCGCTCGCGAAGTTGATCACCACGAATGGTGGCACGGCGGTCGCGGTCGGTGCCGAGCCGGTTCGAGCGCACGGCATTCGCAGCGTGCAGGCGCTCACGGTCTCGCAGCAGGGCCGCATCGAGAAGGTCGACTGTGACGCGGTCGCGTTGTGTGCGCCGGTGAGCCCTGCGTTCGAGCTCGCGCGTGCGGCCGGCGCCCGCGTCGGGTGGGACACACGCTCGCACCTGTTCACGGTCGAGACCGACGCCGCAGGCAAGAGCGCCGACACGGTGTGGGTGGCGGGTGAGCTGCGAGGCCCGATGAGTGCCGCCGCCGCGACCGAGCAGGGGCTCGTCGCCGCCGAGTCGATCGCCAGCGCCCTCAAGGGAGCGACGCCATGAGCAAAGCGCTCCTGTGCTGCTGTGAAGACGTCACGGTCTCGGAGGTCGAGCCCGCGGTCGAGAAGGGCTACCGAGACATCGAGTCGGTGAAGCGCTTCACCGGCTTCGGCACGGGCATGTGCCAGGGCAAGCAGTGCCTCACCGCCGTCGCGCGCCTGCTGGAGTCGAAGGCGAAGACGAAGCCGTCGCAGCTGATGCCGTTCACGCCGCGGCCTCCCCTCTTCCCGACCGAGCTCTCGTTGTGGGCGTCGGCGTCGTTCGACCCCGTTGTCGCGCCCGGTGGCGGTGTGCCTGAGTCGATCGGGCTGACGGAGCACGCGCTCAAGCCCGAAGCGCCGGTACCGTCGAAGGCGAAGATCGTCATCATCGGTGGCGGCATTCTCGGGCTCTCGCTCGCGTGGAACCTGGCGCAGCGCGGAGAGACCGACATCGTGGTGCTCGAGAAGGGCTACCTCTGCGCTGGCGCGTCGGGCCGAAACGGCGGCGGCGTTCGCATGCAGTGGGGCACGCCCACCCTCATCACCCTCGCCCAGCGCTCGATCGAGCTCATGAAGCGCTTCGCGCGCGACATGGGCATCAACGTCTGGTTCCGCCAGGGTGGCTACCTCTTCCTCGCCAAGTCAGAGGCGGTCGTCTCGAAGCTCGAGCGGGCCGCGCAGTTGCACAACAAGCACGGCGTGCCGACGCAGATCCTCACGCCCGACGCGGCGCGAGAGGTCGTGCCCGAGCTGACGATGACGGGCGTGAAGGCCGCCGCGTGGAACCCGCTCGATGGCGTGATCTTCCCCTGGCCGTTCCTCTGGGGTTACGCGACCGCCGCCCAGAAGAAGGGCGTGAAGGTCGAGACGTTCACGAAGGTGATCGGCTTCGAGCAGAGCCAGCACCGCATCAAGAAGGTGATCACCGATCGCGGCGACATCGAGTGCGAGACGGTGGTGCTCGCGGGTGGCGCGTGGAGCCCTGCCATTGCTGCGCTCGCCGGCGTCGACCTTCCGAACGAGCCACACCGTCACGAGATCTGCTCCACCGAGCCGCTGAAGCCGTTCCTCGGGCCGCTGGTGTCGGTGCTCGACTCGGGCCTGTACTTCTCGCAGTCGATGCGCGGCGAGATCGTCGGCGGCATGGGCGACTCGCGCGAACCGGCGGGCATGAACCTCGGGTCGACGCAGCGGTTCCTCACCCGCTATTCGCAGGCGCTGACCGAGCAGATGCCGCAGGTCGGCCGCGTGAAGATTCTGCGGCAGTGGTCGGGCCCGTACGACGTCACGCCCGACAACTCGCCGATTCTCGGTCGCACGCCGGGGCTGCCCAACCTGCTGCAGCTCAGCGGCTTCGTCGGCCACGGCTTCATGATGGCGCCGGCGGTGACCGAACGCATGGCCGCGTGGATGGCGACGAACGAGTCGGACGAGCTGTTCGAGCGCTTCACCCTGAGCCGCTTCGAAGAGGGCCGCATGGAGCGTGAAGACATGATCATCGGGTGAGGGGCTTGCGTTCGGCCCACCTCGTCGACATGAGTGAGCCATGCCGTTCGAATTTCTCGAACCAGGCGTGGTGCGGCTGACGATCCCCGACACGGGGTGGGACCCATCGGAGCGGCGAGCGTTCGCCCTCGCCTTCACCCGTAGCTGTGCGAGCGGGCCGACCGGGCTGATCCTCGAGTCGAACACGCGGGCGGTCACCGAAGACGGGCCGAACCACATGCTCGAGCTGTTCGATCAGCTGCGCGAGTCGATCACCTGCGTCGGCGTGATCACGAGCTCGGGCATTCTCGGCCTCACGGTGATCGCCATTCGCGCGGCGATGGGCGTGCGCGGCATTCACTTTCCACTCGTGTCGTCGGCCGACCGAGACGAGATCATTCGTGCGGTGCTCGAGCACACGCACGCCCGTCGGGAGCCCCTGGCCGCGCCGCGAACACAGCCGCGCGGCCAGGCGTGAAGGCGTCGCGGGTCAGACGACGGTGACGGGCTGACCGACCTCGGGCTTCTTGAGCTCGGCGAGCGCAGCAGGCCCGATGAGCTCCTTCAGCTTCGCGACGCCCGCAGCATCACCGGCGTAGTTGTGACCCGTGTGCGCGCCGAGCGCCTGCGTCACCATCGAGAGGCTGATCGACGCGGGCAGGTTGTAGCGCTTGATGAACGTGCTCCAGACCTCGTTGTCGCGGTAGCCCTCGTCGACGGCGAGCGACTGACCGAACGCGAGCAGGCCGGCGAGCTTCACGTCTTCGGCCGGCATGCGCAGCAGGCCCTTGTCACCGAGGAAGCGGTTGAACTCGAACACGGTGATCGCGCGCAGGCCCTCTTCCGACAGGTGCGAGTAGCGCGAGCTCACCGACATCACGTACTCGGTCTTGCCGTCGCGGCCCCTCTGCTCGGTGAAGCGAATCAGATCTTTCTCGCCCATCTTCGGCTCGAACCAGCCGCCGGCAATCACCTTCGAGTCGGGGTTGGCGCGATCGAGAATGCCGCTGAACTCCGAGAGCGTGTTCACCATGTTCGCGCTGACGAGCACCTTGGTGCCGTCGAGCACGCTGGCGTGGCGGTCCTGCTTCACGGGCTCGAACTCACGGCGCGTGTCTTCGGGCACCTTGAAGGTCGAGTAGTTGAAGTGCTTGTCGAGGTAGTCGGCCTGGCCGTCGTTGTCGCGGTCGAGCACCTTCTCGCGCGTCATGGTGGAGATCGGGGTGATGTAGTTGTCCCACGTGCGGCCCCAGCCGATGTCGGCCGCGTCGTTCATGCCCTTGTGAATGTCCGTCCACCCCTTGCGGCCCGCGACGCCGTCGACGAGGGCCATGAGCGCCTGCACGCCTTCACCGCGCGTCATCTGGCCGTTGTTGTCCGTGTAGAAGTTCGAGGCGGCGTAGGTGGTGACCACCTGCGCGTTGCCGTACTTCTCCTTCACCTTGTCGAGCATGCCCTTGCCGACGCACAGGTTGTAGAAGAGCAGCTTGTCGGCGGCGCCGTCGGTGGTGGCGGGGCCGTTGTTCACCGAGCTCGACATCGCGCGGCCCCAGTTCGAGTGACCGTCGTAGCCGACGATCTGCACGTTCGGGTCGTTCATGGGCGCGAGAATGTTGGTGCCGCCCTCACGCACCGAGATGCGGAACTTCGTCTCGCCGACGCCGGGCTTGTTGATGGTCGCCTCGTAGGTCGACACGCCGTACTGGTTCTCGGCGCCGACCGGCTTGAAGCCGTGGTCCTTGAGGTACTTCGTGAAGCCGCCCCAGAACTCGCCCTGCCCCACCGTCCACGAGAGGTTGACGGTGTTCTTCCCGTTGGCGAACCACTTGTCGTACGGCGGCGAGGTGGGCGCGAGCTCCTTGAGGAGCGCGTCGGCGATCTTCTTCGGCTCGCCCGTCTGCGCGGCCTTCGAGTTCACGAGGTGGAAGATCATGCTCTCGCGCAGGCGCGGGTTCTTCTCGGCGCGCACGAGGGCTTCGTAGGTGCCGAGCGCCGACTGCTGGAGCGCGGGCGTCTTGGCGGCGTTGACGAGATCGAGGAGCACCGACGCGGCCGAGCCACGCAGCTGGAGCGCCTGGTTTGCGTCGAGGCCAGCCGGAGGAGCGCCGTCGCTGGGAACGCGGGCGAGCGCCAGCTTGAGCTGATCGAACGTCTTCGCCTGCAGCTCGGGCGTGACGTTGGCGAGCATGGGCTCACGCGCGTTGTCGGCGACTTCGCCAGCCTTGAAGAGCGCGTCGCCGAGCTCGACGACGTTCGCAGGGGCCTTGCCGTCGGCGGCGGCCGTGAAGACGCCAGACGCGTTGAGGAAGACGGGCCGATTTCCACCAGCGGGGTCGAGGTTGATCGTCTGCCCACCGGGCGGCGGCTGCGGAGGCGGCGTCGGCTCGACGAGCGCCTTGATCACGTCGAGCGCACCGGCCTGAAACAGGTCCTTGTACTCGGTCATGATGCGCTGCAGGTCGGCCTTCTCGGTCTTCGAGACGATGCCGTTCTTCTGCGCC
>JAEUJR010000795.1 GCA_016793585.1 Archangium sp. | reverse complement strand
TTGCCGACGGGAACCAGCTCGCCGTCTTTCACCTGCACGTTCACCTTCGCGACGGTGCCGGGCTTGATGGAGAACGAGACGCCGTGGAGCTTGTAGTCGCCGGGCTTGAGCGGCACGTCGATGGTGGCGGCTCCGTCACCGAGCGCTTTCAACATGGGCGCGGGCGCGACGGCTCCGAGCTGGGGCGCCAGCGCGCTCGCAGCTGCCGAGACCGACGCCACCGTCGTCGCCGTCGTGTCGGGGCGGGCGCCCGGCGTCCACCCGGCGGGCGAAGCCGCGTCGGTCTCGGCCGCCGGTTTCGGTGGAACGGGAGCCGCGGGCGCAGCGGAACGGCCAGCAGGTGCAGCGGCGCCATTTCGTCGAATCGTCGTCACGCGAGCACCCTAGTCGGAATCAGCCTGATGGCAGCGCCCACCCCATGCCGCAACGCGCGACAGCGAGTTCACGTTGCGCCCGGCGCCGTTTGGGTCACATCAAGGGCGCCATGAAGGTGCTGCTCGCTCGACCCCACGACTTCATCGTCGCGCACATGCGCGAAGCCATGACCGCCATCGGCCACGAACCGCACGTGCTCGATCGACTCGAGCGCCTGAAGGACTTGAACGCCACCGAGTTCGTGGGCTCCGTCATCAGTCTCGCTGCGACCTCGAGCGTTCCATCGACGCCCGCAGAGGTGTTCACCGCCGTTCGAAAGAAGTGGCCGACGAGGCCCGTGGCGTTCTCGGGGGCTCTCCTCCATCGCGTCGGCGCGCGCGGGCCTGCCTGCAGAGCTCAAGCACCTGCGGCTGCGCGGCATCAACGACCCGATCGATCGGTCGCCCGACGCCGTGCTGTACGTGACCGATGTCGACTTGAAACAATCGGCGCCGCTCGCGCAGCGCGCCCTTCGCGCGCACTTCGACTCGGGCTCGCTGTCGTCGCTGCCGATCGTTCGTTGAGGAGCCTCGCCAGCCGAGCCGCTGCCGATTACATCGCGCCGCCATGCCTGAACTTCCCGAGGTCGAGTTCGCGCGCCGTTCGCTCACGAAGTGGGTCGACGGGCGCTCCATCGTTCGCACCGAGGCCGACCCGAAGGCCCGCACGTTTCGCGGCTCGGAGATCAAAGACGTCGAGGCGCTCACCGGCGCCATCACGTCGATCACCCGCAAGGGCAAGTTCCTGATGATCACCTTCGCCGACGGCAAGGGCGCCATCGCCCACCTCGGCATGACGGGAAAGTTCCTCAAGCGCGCCGCCGGCTCGACCGAGAAGTGGAGCCGCGCCCGCTTCGTCCTCGACTCGGGCGAGGTCATTCACTTCCAGGACCCGCGCTTGTTCGGGCGCATCGAGCCGGTGCCCGCCGCCGAGCTGACCTCGAACCCGTCGGTTGCGAAGCTGGGCGTCGACCCGCTCGTCGATGGGCTCTCGGTGGCGCAGCTGCGCGAGGCAGTCGAAAGCTCGAAGCAGGAGCTGAAGGTCGCGCTGATGGATCAGGAGCGCGTGGCCGGCCTCGGCAACATTCACGCCGCCGAAGCGCTGTTCCGCGCGAAGCTGCACCCTGCTCGAGCTCCCGGCTCGCTCACCGACGACGAGTGGGCGCGGCTGGCGAAGGCGATTCACGACGGCATCACGTTCGCGCTCGAGGTCGAGTCGGGTGACGAGATCGAATACGTCGAAGAGCCCGGCGCGAAGAACCCGTTCCTCGTCTACGGCCGCGAAGGTGAGCCGTGCCCCACCTGCGGCACTGCCATCGCCGTCATCGACCAGGGCGGCCGCACGAGCTTCTTCTGCCCGTCGTGTCAGCCAAAGCCGGGCAAGGTGAAAGCGGCGAAGCCTGCAAAGCCTGCTGCTCCGAAGAAGAAGAAACCCGCCGCTGCGAAGGCGAAGAAGAAGCCCACGAAAGGGAAGCGCGCATGAGCACCAAGGGACTCGACCACGTCGCCATTGCCGTGAAGGACCTCGATGTCGCGGTGAAGTACTACGTCGAGGTGTTGGGCTTCGCTCCGCCGGAGATCGAGGTCGTGGAAGAGCAGAAAGTGAAGACCGCCATCTTCGGCCACGGCATGGGGCGCATCGAGCTCATCTGCCCGACGGATCCGAATGGCAGCGTCGCGAAGTTCCTCGACAAGCGCGGAGAGGGCCTGCACCACATCTGCGTCGAGGTGAGTGACATCGTCGGTACGCTCGCGGCGCTCAAGGCGAAGGGCGCGCAGCTCATCGACGAGACGCCGAAGATCGGCGCGGGCGGAGCGAAGATCGCGTTCGTTCATCCCAAAGGCGCGCACGGCGTGTTGACCGAGCTGCGTCAGGGCGAGTCGTCGAAACACTGAAGCTGCCGCGGCGAAGGTGGCTCGCGACGGCGCAGTCGAACGAGAAACGCGTGAGACGAAGCCCCAAGCGAGCCTGATGAGCGGCGGCTCGTGCCATGACGTGCAGCCCCCGCCGCGCGAATGTGGCTCGCGACGGCGGAGTCGAACTGAGAAACCCAGCAATCGTCTGGTGATTCCCTCGTGATCAGCCGGGTTTTCCTTTGACCACCCCATGAGGGGCGGCTTACGAGGTTCGGCGTGATGCTTCGCGCAAGTGTATCGACGCTGTTCGTGCTGTTCAGCTTGACGGCCTCGGCTCAGACCGATGGCG